>CAYJEV010000047.1:4512-13793 GCA_964369265.1 uncultured Oscillospiraceae bacterium | reverse complement strand
AAAGTGTTTGTCAATAGTTTTTTTGTCAAAATGATAAAATTATTTATCAAAAATAGAAATTTAGTAAAAGTATGTAAAATCTATTATAGAAATTGAAATTAACTGGTGTAGTTTTTAGTATGTGCTTGCTACTATATTTGGCATATTTAGTTTTCCAGCTTCATACATTGATTATAATGCCTACAAACAGTTGAGGCGATAAATTGAAAAAAATAATTGAATACACAGAATATTTATGATGATTTTAAGATATAGCAATTTATTAGAGAAGTTATAAAAATATAGTGATTGTAAACAAAAAATTCATAAAGTAAAATTTATGTATTGTTTAATAAGTTGATATTATTTCCGTATAAAACAATCTTGCATTATTCTTACAAAAATCGACTTTATATATGTATAATTTTGGGAAAAGGTACAATTATTATAAATTGTCTTGAAATCTAATGAATTATTTGGTAGAATGTATTCAGATGACATCTTACAAATTATAACAAATGTAACATTAAGATACAATAAAATTTAAAATAGATAAAATTAGTGAAGAGGTGATTATACTGCCATATTCAGTTAATATCTCGAATGAGGATATTTCATTATTTTCAACGGGTAAACACTTTAAATCATACAATTTTTTAGGGGCGCATAAAGCAAGTAATGACCATGATATCGGCATAAACTTCACTATATGGGCTCCTTTTGTCAAAAGTGTTAGAGTTGTTGGCTCTTTTAATAACTGGAATATAGAAGCAAATTACATGAAGCATATAAGCTCTGGCATATGGGGAGTGAACATCCCTCATGCTAAAGAGGGGGATATTTACAAATTTGTAATTGAAACTACGAATGGTATGCTACATTACAAATCTGATCCCTATGCTTTCTATTCTGAAAAGCGAGCAAACACAGCTTCTATTGTGTATTTAATTGATGATTATGAGTGGAGCGATAAAAAGTGGCTTTCTAAGAGGGCAAAAACTGATCATTTTAAGAAACCCCTTAATATATATGAGCTTCATTTAGGCTCTTGGAAGCAACACAAGCAAAAATCGGAGGACAAAGAAACTGAAATTGAGGATTTCTATACATATAACGAGCTAACAGAAACTCTAATACCATATGTTAAAGAGATGGGGTATACCCATATTGAGATTATGCCTCTGACTGAACATCCTTTTGATGGATCTTGGGGCTATCAGGTGACAGGTTTTTTTTCAGCGACTTCACGCTATGGAACTCCAAAAGAGCTAATGAACTTTATAAATACAGCTCATAATGAGGGGATAGGCATAATACTAGACTGGGTTCCTGGCCATTTTTGTCCTGATGAACATGGACTTTGTAATTTTAATGGAAACATGCTTTATGAAAATGAAAGACATATTGAATGGGGAACATATAAATTTGATTTTGGTAGAAAAGAAGTTAGAAGCTTTTTGTTTAGCAGTGCTAGTTTTTGGTTTGATAAATTTCATATTGATGGCATACGAATAGATGGTGTTACAAGCATGATTTATTTAAATTATGGCATAACTGATAAAAGCCAGCATAAATATAATGTGTTTGGCGGAGATGATAACTTAGAAGCAAAAAGCTTTTTAGCAGAACTTAACACTAACTTATCAACTTCTTTCAAAGGCATAATGACTATTGCAGAGGAAAGCACAGCTCTCCCATTAGTAACAACCCCTCCATATGATGGCGGATTGGGATTTCATTATAAATGGGATATGGGCTGGATGAATGATACTCTTAAATATATGGAATATGATTTCCCTTATCGTCCTTATCATCATAACTTGCTAACCTTTTCAACTATGTATGCATTTAGCGAAAATTTTATAATGCCATTATCTCACGACGAAGTTGTGCATGGTAAAAAATCGCTTATAGGGAAGATGCCAGGGGATTATTGGAAGCAATTTGCTAATTTAAGGCTTTTGCTGTTATACCAGCTAACCCATACAGGCGCAAAGCTAAACTTTATGGGGAGCGAGATTGGACAGTTTATAGAGTGGCGATATTATTCTGAGATTGAATGGTTTTTAGAAGGCTATGATAACCATAGAAAACATAAGGAATATGTAAAATCGGCTAATCACTTTTTTAAAAAAGAAAAAAGCCTATGGGAACAAAACTATAGCCAAGATGGCTTTGAGTGGATAGATGCTGATAACAATAAGCAAGGTGTGCTTATATATAAAAGAAAGGGCAATAATGAGGAGGATTATTCTATAGTTGTGCTTAATTTCCAAACTCATTCCTATGAGAATTTCAAAATAGGTGTGCCTGAAAATTCAAAGTATAGAGAAGTATTTAATAGCGATAGTGAGGAGTATGGTGGAAGCGGCAAGTTAAATAACAAGCCAGTAAAGGCGATGAGCCAACCAATGCATAATGAGAGCTATTCTATTGAAATAACAGTTCCTCCTCTTGGTGGGGCTGTGTTTAAGCCTATTAGAAGACGTAAAGCTGATTAGAATTATGGTGAGTGTGATAGGAGGAGAAGATGTTTAGTAAATCAAGCGAATTTGTAAAGGCGTATAAAGCTGCATTTGAAACTATGCTTAGTAAGCAATATGAGATTGCGACAAAACAGGAAAAGTATGCTGTTTTGGTAAAGCTAATTTCTCAAAGAATAGCGAGAGTAAAAACAGATACTAATAAGCAAGCATTTGAAAGTAAATGCAAGACTGTATACTATTTTTCAATGGAGTTTTTAATAGGTCGTCTATTAGAAAACTACTTAATAAATCTAGAGATTAGAGATTTAGTAGATGAAGGCCTTGCTTCAATGGGGGAGAGCTTAGAGTCACTTATTGAGTGCGAGAGCGATCCTGGGCTTGGCAATGGGGGGCTTGGCAGACTTGCGGCATGTTTCCTTGATTCTCTTGCTTACCTTGGTATAGAAGGTCATGGCATGGGGCTTAGATATAAGTTTGGTTTATTTGAGCAGAGAATAGTTGATGGCGTTCAAATAGAAGTGCCTGACGACTGGACTAAATTTGAATACCTCTGGGAACATAGAAAGCCTGAAAGTGCAGTTCAGGTTAAGTTTGGCGGAACTGTTAAAGCGACAAAGCTTGATGACGGAAGCTGGGAGTATCAGCATGTGAGCGAAGATGTTGTAAATGCTGTACCTTATGATGTTCCAATAGTTGGATATGGCGGCGAAACAGTAAACAACCTTCGTTTATGGTCAGCAGAAACAGTGGACGACAAATTTGATCTTGATGCCTTCAATAGAGGCGATTATAGCGGGGCAGTTCGCCATAGAACGAGCTGCAATGCCTTAACTTACATACTTTATCCAAATGATAGCACAGAAATTGGAAAAACACTTAGATTAAAGCAGGAGTATCTGTTAGTAGCAGCTGGAGTTGGCTCAATAGTGAGGATGTATAAAGCAAAGCATGGTTGCGACTTAACAAGCCTTGCTGAGAAAATCTCCATACATACAAATGACACACACCCAGCGATGTGTATACCAGAGCTAATGCGTATACTAATGGACGAAGAAGGGCTGAAATGGGATGTTGCTTGGGCAATTACTACAAAAACTATTTCATATACTAATCATACCATACTTCCTGAAGCTATGGAAAAATGGTCGATTGGTTTATTCAAAAGCATACTTCCTCGTATATATATGATTATTGAAGAGATAGACAGACGATATAAAGAAAACTTTGATAGAGAAGATGAGCATTGGGCTGAAAAGCTTAAAAACACCTCTATTTTGTGGGATGGACAGGTTAAGATGGCAAATTTATCTATAATTGGAAGCCATTCTGTTAATGGTGTTGCTGCTCTGCACACAGAAATATTAAAAGAGCGTATTCTGCATGATTTTTATGTGGAAGAGCCTGAAAAGTTCAATAACAAAACCAATGGTGTCAGCCATAGGCGCTTTTTAATTCAAGCTAATCCAAAGCTCACCAAGCTAATTGATAGAACTATAGGCGAAGACTGGAAGACATATACTCTTAACCTGAAAAAGCTGATGGAATATCAAGATGATAAAGATTTTCTTTGGAAGCTGATGGATGTAAAACATAATAACAAGGAAAAATTATCCGAATATATCTATGCTAAAAACAAGATTTATGTAAATCCAGACTCTATTTTTGATGTGCATGTAAAGAGGATACACGCATATAAACGTCAGCTTATGTGCATCTTCAAAGTTATAGCAATTTATAATGAGATAAAGGCAAATCCCGAAAATACAATTGAACCACACACCTTCATTTTTGCAGGAAAGGCAGCACAAAGCTATATTTTTGCGAAGGATGTTATAAGGCTTATCAATGCTGTGGCTGAGGTTGTTAACAACGATAAAGAGATAAACGAGAAGTTAAAGGTTGTGTTTATAGAAAATTATAACCTTAGCAACGCACAACTTATTTATCCTGCAACAGATATAAGCGAGCAGATTTCAACTGCTGGCTATGAGGCAAGCGGAACAGGAAATATGAAGTTTATGTTTAATGGTGCTATAACTTTAGGCACTTTAGATGGAGCTAATGTTGAGATAAAAGAGATGGCTGGCGAAAACAATACTTATATATTTGGATTAACTGCAAGCGAGGTTTCAGAGCTTAAAAAATCAGGGAAATATTCTGCGTATGCTAAATGTCTTTCCAATCCCTCATTAAAGTTAATAATGTCGCAGCTTGTTGATGGTACATTTGGCGAGATTGATAGCTTTAGAGGAATACACGACACATTGTTAAATAGCAATGATGAATATTTTGTGCTAAAGGATTTCGATTCTTATATGGAAGCATGGTATGAGATGAACAACCTATATAAAAATAGAGAGGCATGGGCGAGAAAATCGCTTGCTAATATAGCTAATGCTGGATATTTTACTAGCGACAGAACAATATCGCAATATGCTAGGGAAATATGGGGTTTAGAATGCGATGCTTACCTTGATAAATAATAATTTAAGCCTACTTCTTAATGGTAAAAGGGAGGAACTAAAGTGAAAAGATACAACAAAAAAGAGTGTATAGCGATGCTATTAGCGGGAGGTCAAGGAAGCAGACTTGGCGCTCTGACAAAGAAAATCGCAAAGCCAGCTGTTTCATTTGGTGGCAAATACCGTATTATCGATTTTAGCTTAAGTAATTGTACTAATTCTGATATTGACACAGTTGGTGTGTTGACGCAATATAAGCCAATGCTTTTAAACTCATATCTTGGCACAGGCGCTGCATGGGACTTAGATAATGATGATGGAGGAGTTCACACACTTCCGCCATATGCAACAGAAAGTGGCGGCAAATGGTATAAGGGAACTGCTGACGCTATTTTTCAAAACTTAGATTACATATCGCAGTATAACCCTGAATATGTGCTTATCATCTCTGGAGATCACCTATATAAAATGGATTATAGAGAGATGCTTAAAACACACAAAGACAATAAATCTGATTTAACAATCTCTGTTTTAAATGTTAGCTTAGAGGAAGCAAGCAGATTTGGTATATTGACTGCTGATGATAATGGTAAGATAACTAAGTTCACAGAAAAACCTAAAAAACCAGACAGCACATTAGCTTCAATGGGCATTTACATATTCAATTGGAAGGTGCTTAAAGAGGCTCTTTTGAAGGATAGTCAGGATGAAAGCTCTGATAATGATTTTGGAAAAAATGTTATTCCAGCCCTATTAAGCCAAGGCAAGAGATTGTTTGTGCATAAATATGAGGGATACTGGCGAGATGTTGGTACAATAGAAAGTTACTACAACGCAAATATGGAGCTTTTAAATGATACTCCTCAATTTGATGTGTTTGATATGGATATGCCTGTTTTTTCAAACTCTAATATTTATCCACCACAATATGTTGGAAAGAGGGCATCTATAAAGAATAGTCTTGTATCTAATGGTTGTGTTGTGCTTGGTAGCGTTAGGAATTCAATCATAAGCCCAGAAGTATACATAGGCGAAGGCGCTGTTGTCGAAGCCTCAATTTTATTGCCAGGTGCTAGAGTAGAAAAGAACGCTATTGTTAGTCGTTCAATTGTTGGAGAGAATGCTGTTGTTGCTAAGGGTGCTGTTATGGGGAGCGCTGAGGAAAATTCTGAGATAGTGCTAATAGGCGATAATGCACATTTCAAAGCAGCTGAGAGTTCTATTAAAGAAACGCCGAAAATAAAAACAAAGATGAAGGTTGCTAAGCTTGGCAACTATCAAAATACAGGAGAAAGAGCAGTGGGAGGAGCGAAAAATGGCTAAAGTAATGGGACTTATAACAGCTAACTATAAAGATAATCTTGCGAGCATAACAGAAAATCGCTCGCTTGCTTCCCTTCCTTTTGGCGGGAGATATAGACTAATCGATTTTGCGCTTTCAAATATGACAAATTCAGGAATTAAGACTGTATCTTTAATTACCCCAGCAAGCTATCGTTCTATAATAGACCATGTAAGCTCAGGCAAACACTGGTCATTAGACAGAAAAGAAGGCGGGCTTTTAATTCTTCCAGGCTCTGTTATGGGAATGAAAAAATCAGAGAATGGCAAATTCATAATGCGTGATTTAATTCAAAATAAAATTGCGTTGGAGCGTTCTAATGTTGATTTAATCTTAATGATGTCTAGCGATAAGGTTATGAATTTTAACTTTAAAGATATAATAAAAGAGCATGAGGAAAGCAAAAGAGATATCACAATGTTCTATAAAACAACTGATAACTCTGATAATAGCGGACATTATCTGACTATTGAAAAAGATGGCAAGGTTACTAATATTAGTAACACATCCTCTTCAAAAGCAAATAAATTTATGGACTGCTTTATAATGGGCAGAAAAGCTATGCTTGAGCTGATTAACTGGTATTTAGCGATGGAGCATAGCGACTTAATAGATATAATTTCTGAGAATATAAATAACTATGATATTAGAGCTTTTGAGTTAACAAATTATGTTGGTACAATTGAAAGCATAAGCGATTATATTAATTCTAATAGAGATTTATTTAAGGAAGAGGTTAGCGATGAGTTATTCAATGGCTCAGAAAAAATATACACTAAAGTTATTGATAATCCACCATCTCGCTTTAAGGAAAGTGCTAATGTCACAAATTCGATTATCCCATCAGGTTGCGAAATAGAAGGGACGGTTGAGAACTCTATATTGTTTAGAGGAGTGAAGGTTAGGAAGGGTGCTGTTGTAAAGAACTGCATTTTGCTTCAGCGCTGTGAAATAGAAGAGAATGTTGTGCTTGATGAAGTTATCTGCGATAAAGGAGTTGTTATATCAAACGGAACAAGACTGTTTGGTGCAGAGGGACGTCCTTGTGTGATGACTAAGTCAATGCATTAAAAAGGAGGTATAACAATCATGAATAGTAATGCTATGGTAAAAGTAAAGCCTAATCCAGCAGAAAAGAAAAAGACAACAAAAGCTCCAACAAGAAAGAAAACTTCCCAAAATGTAAAAGAGGCTGAGCAAATAAAAGTTCTGTTCGCAATTTCAGAAGCAGATCCATTTATTAAAACAGGCGGACTTGGTGATGTTGGAGGAAGCTTACCAAAAGCTTTGGTTAAAGCTGGAGCAGAGGTTACAATTATTTTGCCTAAATTCTCAAGCATTTCAGAGGGCTTCAGAAATGAAATGAAATATATTGGCAGTGTTAATGTGCCTTTGAGCTGGAGAAATCAATATTGTGGCCTGTTTAAGCTAGTGCATGATGAGGTTAATTATTATTTCCTTGACAATGAATATTACTTTAACAGAGCTTCTATGTATGGCGAATATGATGATGCTGAGAGAATGGCATTTTTCTCAAAGGCTGTGTTAGAGGTTATGCCGCTGCTTGAAGAAGGCTTTCCAGATGTAATACATTGCCATGATTGGCACACTGCGATGGTTAATGTATTTTTGAGAGAAGATTATAATCATTTAGATAATTATAATAAGATTAAAACTGTCTTTACTATACATAACTTGAAATTCCAAGGCGTTTTCCCAGATTGCGTTATGGGGGATATACTAGGGCTTCATGACAAAGAGTCAAGCCACCAGCTAAAGTATAACGATGCAGTCAATTTTATGCAGGGAGCATTGCTTTATAGCGATAGGCTAACAACAGTCAGCCCAACTTATAGCGAAGAAATTAAAAACAGCTATTTTGGTGAAGGTATGCAGGGGATATTTAATGAGCGTAGTAGTGTGCTTTCAGGCATACTAAACGGTATTGATACCTCAATCTATAACCCACAAAAAGATAGCTACATAGAAGCTAACTTTGGAATTACAAGCCTTGATAAAAAAGCTGAAAACAAACTAGCTCTGCAAAAAGAATTAGGCTTGCCACAAAATGAGAGCATTCCTTTAATTACAATGATAACAAGGTTGACTGACCAAAAGGGAATGGATTTAGTTGTACATATACTAGACGAGCTATTGTATAATAACAAGGTTCAGGTTGCTATTTTAGGAACAGGGTTTGAGAAGTTTGAAAATGACTTAAAATTCTTTGAAGGCAAATATCCTGAACAAATGTCTGCACAGATAAAATTTGATACACCTTTGTCACATAGAATGTATGCTGGTGCTGATATGCTTTTAATGCCATCAAGTTTTGAGCCTTGTGGTTTATCGCAGATGATAGCCATGGGCTATGGTACTCTTCCTATTGTTAGAGAAACTGGCGGACTAAAAGATAGTGTCATTCCTTTTAATAAAGATACAGGGGAAGGAAACGGCTTTTCATTTGCAAATTATAATGCTCACGAACTGCTTTTCACCATACAAACCGCATTAGCGTTATATAATAACGATAAAAAAATCTGGACTAAGCTTCAAAAATCTGCAATGAGAGCAGATTTCAAATGGGATTTATCTGCTGAAAAGTATATGGATATATATCGAAGCTTAATTCGTGGATAGGAAATAGAAAGGGGAAGCTAATGAAGATAAGGCATAATTCCCATAAAAGAGAATATAGAAATCCTTTTGGTGCTGTAAGCATAGGAAGTGAGCTATATATTTCAGTTGATATTTCCCCAACACCACTCGATTTAAAATTACATCTTATCTATGATGGAAAGAGGGAGCTAGATTTAAATTCTAGCTCCAACTTTGTATTAGATGATATGAGTAGATATGAATGGAAACTTGATATTGAGGAAGTTGGGCTAATATGGTACTACTTTTCTTTTACATACGACAGAAACAACTGGTTATATTATGGCAATGCAGAGGATAATTTAGGAGGAGAGGGGAGAGTGTACCATCATATCCCTCCTTCTTATCAAATAA
>CAYJEV010000047.1:0-4496 GCA_964369265.1 uncultured Oscillospiraceae bacterium | reverse complement strand
CTGTTATAAAGAAGCTTCTTTGCCAAGCTGGTATCGAGGAGGGGTTATATATCAAATCTTTCCTGATAGATTTAATAGGGGAAATGGCGGCAATATAAAGCTAGAAAACTATACTAGAGAAGAGAGCAGAACAGGCTCTAGGCGTATTTTTCACATTGATTGGAATGATAGACCATTCTATCCTAAAAATGAGAAAGGCCATGTGACGCATTGGGGATTTTTTGGTGGTACATTAGATGGCATAAGAGAAAAACTAAGCTATCTAAAATCGCTTGGAGTATCGACTATCTATCTGAACCCTATATTTAAAGGGGCAAGCAATCATAAATATGACACTACTGATTACATGGAGCTTGATGAAGGATTTGGCGACAAACAGAGCTTTATTAAGCTTGCTAAAGAAGCTGAGAGCTTAGGGATATACTTAATGCTTGATGGTGTGTTTAGCCATACTGGTGCGGATAGCATATATTTTAATCTGTATGGAAATCACGATAGTATAGGTGCAGTGCAATCAAAAGAATCAGCTTATTATAGTTGGTATAGATTTAGCGATTATCCAAATAAATATGAGTGTTGGTGGGGAGTTGAGGATCTTCCTAACTTAAATGAAGACAATGAGAGCTACCAACAATATCTTTTTGGCGAAAATGGAGTTATTTTGCATTGGATGGAGCTTGGTGCTAAAGCATGGCGACTAGATGTTGCAGACGAGCTTCCTGACAGCTTTATTAAGCGATTAACAAAAACAGTCAAGAGCAAAGATAAAGATGGTTTAGTTTTAGGTGAAGTGTGGGAGGATGCGAGCAATAAAGTAAGCTATAGTGAAAGGCGAGAGTATCTATTAGGCGAGGAACTTGACTGCACAATGAACTATCCATTTAGGCTTTCAATGCTTGAGTTTATAAATGGCAGTATATCTTCAAATAAGCTTGCAAGGATAACAATGTCTTTAAAAGAAAACTATCCTAAAACAGCTTTTCTGGGAGCAATGAATATGCTCTCAACGCACGATACTGAACGCATTATTACAATGCTTGGTAAAACTAGAGATGTCCCTAATGGCGAGGACTTGAAGCTTTCAGAGGAGGAATATAATAACGCTAAAAGAAAGCTAAAGTTTTTGAAAACACTTCAGTTTACTTCACCTGGTACGCCAGCTATATATTATGGAGATGAAGCGGGCGTTGAGGGAATGAGAGATCCTTATAATAGGGCAACTTATCCGTGGGATAGTCAGGATAAAGAGCTATTAGACCACACTAAGCTTCTTTCCCGAATAAGAAAGCTGTATCCTGTGCTTTCTTTTGGAGATTACTATCCTGTTGATTTAGGGGAGAGGGTGTATGCTTTTTATCGAGTGGGTGACTCTGAAAAAGTATTGGTTATTGCAAACAGAACTGGGGAAAATCAGATAGTTAAAGCTGAAATTGAAACTAAATTTAAATATGCTATTGACCTATTAAGTCAAAGAAAGTACAATATTTGTGATGGTAAAAATTGTATTGAAATAGAAGTTTCAGCAATGAATGTTGCTGTTATTTATATGAGGGAGGCTAGCAATAAGCCAATAACTAAACTTAGTGGTTCTGGTGTGTTATGTTATCTTAGCTCGCTGATAACAGTAGAGAGCAGCCTAGAAAGCTCTGCTAAGGCATTTATTGATAGTTTAAAGAGAGCTGGACAGAGCTACTGGCAAATACTTCCTTTAAACCCTGTAGATAAATTCGGCTCTCCATACTCAACTGAATCGGTGTTTGCTGGTAATTATAATTTGCTAACAAAAGAGGATATAAGCTCTGTAGAGAATGATGGCTTTTTAGAGTTCTGTCAAAATGAAAGCTATTGGCTAGATAAATATGCTTTATATAAAACATTTCAGCATTATAACAATAATTTGGCTTGGCAGGAATGGACAAACAATAATTATAACCATAATTTTGATGATGAAATTGATTATGTAAAGAAAGAGCAGTATATTTTTTGGACTATATGGCGAAGAATTAAAGAATATGCAAATCAAAATGGCATTAAAATAATTGGAGATTTGCCAGTCTATGTATCCGCTGATAGTGCTGATGTATGGGCAAACAAATTGGAGTTTGAAATAGATGAAGCTGGATATCCTCTAAAGTCTGCTGGTGTTCCTCCAGATTATTTTTCAGAAGAAGGGCAAAGCTGGGGCAATCCTCTTTACAATTGGGAGGCTATGAGGGAAAATAACTACAGTTGGTGGAAAAATAGAATAAAGCACTCACTAGTTAACTATGACTTTGTTCGTCTTGATCATTTTAGAAGCTTTTCAGCCTATTATACAATATTAAAAAATAACACCGCCAAAGACGGCTATTGGGAAAAAGGCGATGGAAAGAAGTTTTTTGATGAGCTTTTTAATGAATATGGAAGCCTTCCAATAATTGCAGAGGACTTAGGCGAAATTGATGCTGGTGTGCATGAACTTCTTGATTATACAAAATTCTATGGCATGGACGTTTATCAGTTTTTAAATGAGAATGCTAGCAGTAATAATAAAGATAACAGAAGAGTATTATATAGTGGGACACATGATAATCAGACGTTGTTATCATGGACAGCCGATCATTTTAGTGACCTAAATGAAAGTGAAAAGGCGATAGAAATACTAGAGGAAATATTCGCTTCACATTACGATTTAGTAATTCTTCCAATTCAAGATTTACTTTTGCTAGACGATACTGCAAGAATAAACACACCAGGAACCACAGAAAATAACTGGAAATGGAAGCTAGATCCTAAGCTGTTTGATGAAGAAGCAGAAAAAAGATTATACGATCTTACAAAAAAATATAATAGATTAAAACAGGAGCAACAAGATGGAGAATTTTCATTTAAATAACTATTATGATTTAACTAGCCAGCTTTGGATTGACTGGAGCAATATGAGGATACACACGCCTTTATTTGAAGATGATAAAGATATGGTACATAAGGCATTAAACGAGATGAAGGCTCTTGAAGGTGGCGCAATAGCAAATCCTGACGAAAACAGAATGGTAGGTCATTACTGGCTTAGAAATTCTAAAATAGCACCAACTAAACAAATATCAGACGAGATTGATGAAGCGCTTGAGAAGATTTCGGTTTTTGTAAATAAAGTGCACTCAGGAGAAATAAAGTCGAGCGAAGGTAAGCTTTATAAGAATGCAATAGTTATTGGAGTTGGTGGCTCTAATTTAGGCGCTAAATTTATCTCTTCTGCTTTACAAAGCGATAGCGATAAGTTAAAACTTTATTTTATCGACAATACAGATCCTGTTGGAATTGACAAAACGCTCTCAAGCTTAAAGGCGTCATTAGGAGAAACTATAGTCATAATAATTAGTAAGAGTGGGGGGACAGTTGAAACAAGAAATGGAATGCTAGAAACCCAAAACTTTTTTGCTAGTAATAATATAGATTTCTTTTCAAATGCAGTTTGTATAACGCAAATTGGCAGTAAACTAGATAAGTATGGTGAAGGTAATTGGCTGGAAGTTTTTCCAATGTGGGACTGGGTTGGAGGAAGGACCTCGGTGTTGTCTGCTGTTGGTATACTACCGCTTAGCCTTCAAGGAGTTGACTACAATGCTCTTTTAGAGGGGGCAAGCTATGCTGATACACTAACTCGTCTAGATACACCAGAGATTAACCCTGCTTTAATAATGGCTAAGCTATGGCTGCTAAAAACAAATGGTGTTGGCGGAACTTCAATGGTAATGCTGCCATATAGAGATAAGCTAGAACTATTTTCAAAGTATCTCCAGCAACTAATAATGGAGTCACTTGGTAAAGAAAAAGATTTAGAAGGGAATATAGTAAATCAAGGGCTTGCTGTGTATGGAAATAAGGGAAGCACAGATCAGCATTCATATGTTCAGCAGTTAATTGGTGGCTCTGATAATATGTTTGTCAATTTTATTTCTGTTTTAGATGATGAAAGAGAAGATGAGATAATTGTTTCTGATAACAGCACAACTGGGGACTACTTAAACGCCTTTTTAATGGGTACAGAAAAAGCATTGCTGAATGCTGGTAAACATAATTTCACCATAACTATACCAGAACTAACTGCTTACTATATTGGACTGCTTGTTGCTTTATATGAGAGAGCTGTTGGTTATTATGCGATATTTATTGGAATAAATCCTTATCATCAGCCAGCTGTCGAATATGGGAAAAAGGCTGCTAATGAGATTATTTGCATGAAAAATGACATAATAGTTTTGTTAGAAAAAAATAAGGATAAAAAAATGTCTGCTAATGAAATAGCTGAAGGAATTGCTTCAAAAGATGTTAGGGCTGTAATGAAAATCCTAGCTCATTTATCCAAAAATAATAAAATAATAAAGGTTGATGGAGAAACGCTGCTAGATAATAAATATACAATGTAACAAGTTAAATATAAATAATCTCCACTATGCTACGATTATTTATATGCCTCGCAGGGGCGATTTTGATGTCCTTGCTCTCGTCACTAT
>CAYJEV010000046.1:0-13902 GCA_964369265.1 uncultured Oscillospiraceae bacterium | reverse complement strand
ATTAAAATTTAAGGAAATCATTGTTTTATAGTGGATTGAAACTTTAGATTAAATCATTTATAGTGGTATTGGAAATAGTGAAAAGTGAGAAATGAAGAATGAAAAGTTAATGTATCACTTCGTGATGGATCAAATTGCATGCTATACCAAGACTTCAAGCCGACTGCAAGTTATTTAAAATATCGCAAAGCGACACCATCACTCTTCACTCTTCACTTTTACCTCTTCACTTAAAGAAACGGAGATTATTTATATTAGATTTAGAAAAAATCTAATATAAATTGGTCATGTGGACATTCCGTTGCCCACGACCTTCAAAATAGCCCCTGCGAGGAATATAAATAGTCGTAGTGAAACGGAGATTATTTATATTTGTTCAAACACTTACATATTTTCAAACGTTATATATATGAAAGCTCTTTTAAATGACAAAAGGAGGTATTACCATCAATGAAATATATATGCAATATGCTTTAATCATTACAATATGCAAAGGGCGATGAGTGGATTAAACTCATCGCCCTAAATTTATTTAGTATTTATCAAAATTGTCAAAGCTTTGTGGGATAGCATTTTGTTGATTTTGTGGAAGAGCAGACATCATTGGAGTCGCATTTCCAGCACCAATCGTATTTGTTCTTGCGCCGTTTAAGCTAAACGCATTAACAAGGATTTTAAGAGTTTCAGCTTGGCTGGAAAGCTCTTCACTTGCAGCAGCACTTTGCTCAGAAATAGCAGAGTTTGAGTTAACAATAGAAGAGATCTTCTCTAAGCCTTCGTTAATTGCATCAATAGAACCACGTTGGCTAGCAGTTGCATCAGCAATTTCATTTATTAGCTCAACTGCCTCGTTGGTGCTAACAACAACATCAGACAGATTATTAGCTGTTACATTAGCTAGAGAAACGCCCTTGCTAACTGCTTCAATGGAGCTTTCAATTAGAGAAGTTGTATTTCTAGCAGCCTCTGAGGACTTACCAGCAAGGTTTCTAACCTCATCAGCAACAACAGCAAACCCCTTACCAGCAGAGCCAGCTCTTGCTGCTTCAACTGCTGCATTAAGTGCAAGGATATTTGTTTGGAATGCAATATCTTCAATAACTTTAATGATTTTATTGATTTCAGCAGACTTGCTCTCAATTTCCTTCATAGAAAGCATCATATCGCCCATGTTTTGGTTGCAAGAGTTAATTGCACCAATCGCAGCATTTGCTGCGCCAGAAGCCTTAGAAGCACTTTCTGAGTTTTGGATTACTTGACTAGTCATTTCAGTCATGCTGGAAGTTAATGTGTTAACAGATACAGCTTGCTCGCTTGCGCCATAAGCATAGTTTTGTGCATCTGAAGCAACTTGCTCTGAGCCTAAAGAAACTTGCATTGCAACGCTGCTAACTTGAAGAAGAGTTGCGTTCATTTTCTCAACAGAGCTATGCATTGCAGTGGAAATAGCTTTAAAATCACCAACATATAGATCGTCAGTGTTGTTATCTATTGCAAAATTGCCGTTTGAAAGGTTATTAAGCTTTCTGCTTAGATCGGCAGTGATATCCTTCATCACATTTATAGTTGACTGAATATCCTTAACAAGAGCTCCAATCTCATCACTTGAGTTATAGTCAATTACAGCGTTTTCAAAATCACCAGCAGCAAGTGCTTGGCTTGCTTTATTAACAATTCTAATAGGGTTTAATATAGACTTCATAAGGAAGATACATACAATTAAAATAATAACTAAGCTTACAAGACCAACCACTGTTAAGAAAATCATAGAGTTTGTGCTGTATGTTTGAAGGCTAGCATAAACTGTGTCGCTTTCAGCTGTTAGATTACCTATCATACTTTCTAATAAAACTAGGTCAGCGTCAATAAGCGGAAGATAATTTGAGTTATAATAGTCTAGAGCTGCATCAAAATCTCCAGTCATAGCTATATCTTCAATAGCCTCGGCGCTACTTTCAATAGGAGAAGTATTGCTCTTTAGTGTATTTATGTTGGAAACAGAGTTTTCATTTTCTGCCATTGATAGCAAATGATCAAGAATAGCAATATATTCAACCATATGTTCTGCATCATGCTCAACAGCTGCAACGACAGTTGCATGGCTTTCGCTTGTGATAGCATTTAGCAATTCGCTTGCCATTTCGTCATGAATAATTCTTGCTTCAGTTATCTCTTGAAGCAGTTCAACATTACCAGTTTGATACTCATCAAAGCGATCAAGTAGCGCATCAGAATTTAATAGCGATAAAGTGCATAGAGCTAGAACTGTTAAGATAGTTGTAATAATTACAATGTAAACTTTAGTTTTGATTTTTAAATTTGACATTTAGTAACCTCCATAATTGAAAATAATTAATAAAATATGACGTAATCGCATTTTTAATTCTATCATATTTTATTTTAAAAGTAAATAAAAAAACGGATCAAAAACTAAAAAAGTGTTTTTTTGGCGAAAATGTTATACACGAATAGCTAAGAGCTTGCGCTCTTATATACTTATGACAATTTAAATAGCGAAAAGTATAGTGTTGACAACAAAATTATTATGCCTTAAACTTATATTATTAGCAAAGCAAATAGTTAAATATGAATGTTGAAGAGTGCTGGTGTCGTTTTGCAATATTTTAAGTGACTATACTAATAGCAACTCTAGACATTTATCTTAACAAATGAACTTCATGGAGGTATAAAGAAAATGAATTACTCAAATTTAATTAAGCAGGCAATATCAGCAAGAGAGCAAGCCTACTGCCCATATTCAGGCTTTTCTGTTGGCGCTGCTCTATTAACAAAGCAAAATAAAGTATACACAGGCTGCAATATTGAATCAGCTTCATATTCTCCGACAAACTGCGCAGAAAGAACGGCTTTTTTTAAAGCGATAAGCGAGGGCGAAAGAGAATTTACTGCAATTGCAGTAATCGCTGATAAAAAAGAAAATAAGCCACCACTAAGCTCATACATTTCACCTTGTGGAGTATGTCGTCAGGTGATGGTTGAGTTTTGTAGTGGTGACTTTGAAATTATACTAGCCAAAAGCGAAGATGATTATAAAGTATATACCCTATCTGAAATTATGCCCCTATCCTTTGATAAATCAGCCCTTTAATTCAACAATAACAAGTTCTGACATGTTGTTAAATCGAATTGGTATAATGCTGTTGCCAAGCCCTCTGCTTATTATCATAGTGGAGTTTTTCTCAATATGTATTCCGTCTGTGTAGGAAGGGAAAAAACCTTGATCTGGTGCTACTAAAGCGCCAACAAAGGGGAGAACTATCTGGCCTCCATGCGCGTGTCCAGTTAGGGTTAAATCGATACTATTTGAAACATATTTTTCAAAGGCTTCTGGTCTATGGGAAAGGAGTATATTGAAGTTTTGCTCTGAATAATTGATGCTTTTTATTGTACTATCAATGCTTACTCCAAAGCTTGGGTCGTTAATGCCTAGTATACTGATAGTTTCATCATTAAGCTCTATATCGGCTCTTTCATCCTCTAGCATTATCACACATTTGCTTATGAGCATTTGTTTAAACATAGGGTACTCGCTTATTCTTGACTCATGATTGCCTGTTACATAGTAAATAGGGGCAATTTTTATAGCATCATCAATTAATTTTGCTGATATATCAATGTTAGTACGATATGAATCAATAAAGTCGCCTGTTATGACTATTATGTCAGGACTTTCTGATTTTAAAATATCAATTAGCTTATTATCCCATTCTTTATTATGAAAGTCAGAAACTTGAGCAATTTTGAAGCCATTAAACGAAGAAGGAATTTTTTTGCTTTCTATTATGTATTTGGTTGTTTCTATATTTGTATTTCCCCAAATTAACCATATCATAACTATAACTGAAGCGATAGATAATATAGCTAAATTTCGCTTAGAAAACATTTTCATAAATATAATCATTCCTCCCATTTAAATACAAATAACCTCCACCGTTTAGGTGGAGGCATTTTTTAGTTAATTATGATTTTAGTGGGTTTGGGTTAGCAGAAGCAGAAGTTGTTGCATCAGTTGTTCCAGCTGGTAGAAGCTTGCCCATAACAACTAGACGATAGTTAGTTGTGTCATTTGGGTGATATAGAGCAGAGCATGTTGAAAGAGTTAGAATCTTATCGCCAGTTGTTACAGAAACATCAGTGATGTATTCGTTTCTTTGGTTTGCACCCTCTAGAATAGCTTGGTAATCGGAGTCAACTGGGTTAGTTTGAATGTAGTTAAAGTTTACATGAGTGTAGAAAACAGAGAAAATTTGGAACACCATATCGTCGCCGTCAATAGAAACGTGGATATCGGAATTTTCTTCCAAGAAGCTCTCATCAAGATATTTAAATAGTTGAGAGAAACGAGGACCTGCAGCATTATCCTTTAAGTCGGAGTGACCATAGATGATTGTATTCTTGCTTAGGTTAGCTCTGCTTGAAAGATTGTTTTCGTAGTCAAAGTAGTAAGCGCCGAAAATGCTGTAGTTCTTATACTCATCAAGCTTTAGGTAGTATTCGTTGTTGCTTGCTTGAAGAACAGGAGCATCAACAGTTGTGCCAGGGATTGTAATCCAAGCCTTAGTATCAGCGTTTAGTGTTTTAGCTTTTTCTAGCTTTTCTTGAGCAGTTGTTAGCCCTGCGTAGTGATCAACAACAGGAGCAGCGGAGCTTGCCTCAGAAGTTGTGCCTTCTGGAGTTGAAGCATCGGAAGTTGATGGAGTTGTACCAGAAGATGCTGGATCTGAAGTAGCACTAGATGTTGCAGGTGCTGGACCTGAAGGCGAGCTGCTTTCAGCGTCATCTCTACCACAAGCTGAAAATAGCATAAGAGCAGCAAGGGCTGCAGTTAATAATTTAATTTTGAAGTTCATAATGATTCCTCTTTTAAAATAGATTTAACTATAGCATATGAAATTACAATAACAATAGTCATACTTTATTATATAAAATTTTTGGTATAAGTCAATAGTTGTTTTGAAAATAAATCGTGAATAGAACGAAATAAGGTATAATTACAATATTATAGTAGAAATATTTTGTATTCCATGTTATACTATCCTTTAATACTATAATATTCTTTGGGAGGAAACATTGATTAAGTTTATTTTAATATTTTTTCTAATAATGTCTGCCATAACATTTTTAGTTTTTGGTACAGATAAGCTTCTTGCTATTAAAAATAAGAGGAGAGTTCCAGAAAAGCATTTGGTAAGTTTATCTTTATTTGGGGGAGGCGTTGGGGCAGTTTTAGGAATAAAGCTGTTTAGACACAAAACAAAACACCCGCTAATTGTTATACCAGCAGTATTTGGAGCAATTTTAAACATTGCTATTATAGCGCTTACAATTTATTTTGAAATATAAGGAGAGCATTATGAAATACACAGACATACTTTTTGATTTAGACGGAACAATTCTTGATTTTGAGGCAGCACAAAGCAAAGCCTTTGCAGCTTGTTTAAAGCAAAATAATATTGAGCAGACAGATGATATGCTTGATAGGTATAGCAGCATAAACGAAAAACTTTGGCTAGAGCTTGAAAAAGGCAACATAACAAAAGATGAAGTCTTGGTTAAGCGCTTTGAACAGCTTTTTGAGCTATATGGTATAGATGTTAGTGCTGAGAAAGTTAGGGATGATTATGAAGAAGCTCTATCTTTTGATACAACTGAGATTGACAACGCAAGATTTATATTAGACTTCTTAAAGTTAAGAGGGGTTAATATGCATATAATAACTAATGGAGTTAGTAAAATAGCGAAGAGCAGAATTGAAAAATCTGGGCTTAGTGGTCATTTTAATTTTATAGCTGTTTCTGAAGAGGCTGGTTGCGCAAAGCCTTGCACAGATTTTTTTGACTATGTGTTTAAAGGTGCTGGAATTAGTGATAAGTCAAAGGTTCTTGTTGTTGGAGATTCTATCTCTGCTGATATTAAAGGTGCAGAAAATTATGAATTAGATTCTGTGTATTTTAATAGGTATGATTTGGAAATTCCAGAAGACGCAACTCCTACATACACTATCAACAATTTATATGATATACTGAAAATAGTGTTTAACTCCCATGAACAGCCAAAAGAGCTATATAATTATTATTTAAACTGCGATTATAACTGTGCTGAGGCCGTTTTACAAGCTTTATGCGACGAGCAGAACATCGCGGTTTCAAAAGAAACTATAAAAGCATTATCGTGTTTTGGTGGCGGACTTGCTATGGGAGAAACTTGCGGAGCAGTTGCAGCAGTTGCAGCTATGATAGGAATGAAGTTTACAGGAGTTACGGCTCATCAAAGTCCAGAGATGAAAAAACATTTGCAAACTGCAATGAAAGAGTTTAATGATGTTTTTGGCGGAATAAACTGCCGAGATATTCGCCCAAAATACATGAGCGGATCTTCAAGATGTTTAGCGACTTGCGAGCTTTCTCGTGAAATTTATTACAAAGCATTAAACACAAATAATTAGTAACAGGAGCATTATAATGGAAAACTATCTTCCTTTATTTCTAACGAATATATTAGAGTATACTATTTATGCTAAGGTTAAAATACTAGGTCATAGGGAGTATAATACCATTGAAATTCTTTCTAAAGAGGACGAAAATGGCAAAATGTTAATCTCTGCTATAGTATGCCTTCATAATGGTACAAGCTTAAGGTTTATCAATGATAAGGATGTTGTGGCTGATATAAAACAAAAAACACCAGCAAGAAAAGCCTTTTTTAGCCCTATTGAGCTTCAACACTATGTTACAAAAGAGACTAGAAGGATAGCTGCTGTTATCTACACTGAAAAGAACGAGGAAATTATTCTTAATTTAAGGGCTGGAAGAGTTAATTATCATCCTAAAAAGCTTATGAGCAACCCAACAGGCTTTATCAGCAAGAGAGAGATACCTGTTGGCTTTGGGTTTGATTTTAGAAGAATACAACATTCCTCTAAGGTTGAGATCAATCAAAGAGAATATAAGCTTGATCAAGATATTACCTTTTTGGGTATGAGCTTTGGTTCATCTGGAAGGATGGCTGAAAAATATCTTCGCCTTAATTTATCAGTTCCGCCTGAAAGGGTTAACTGCGTTAAAAAGCCTAGCGAGTTTAAAGAGGGCGAGAGCTGGGAGTATATTTCAGGCGCAAGAAAGATTAGCTATGAGATAGGCGAGGTTTTGGAGGATGGGCTTTATATAACAAGAGATAATGCACGCCATCATGTAATAATTGAAGATGGGAAAATGCTTCTTAATGATATCACACAAGAAACTATATTTGGAGAAAACCTGAAAGTAGATTTCACCCCTCCAGTTCCAATTTCATACACAGAAAATGAGGTAATATCTGATTTAACTGTGGTATGTAGCGATGTTTGTATTTATTCAGCTGTTATAAAAATTGCTCATAATAGCGATAGAACTGGAAATGTGATTAGTTTAGTTGGAGAAAAGCGATACCATAGCGCTGAACATAATATTTGCTATGAAAGAACAGCTGAAGGGGACTGGATAATCAATCGTATAGACCCTTCTTTGTTTAAGAGGTAAGTTTGAAAAAATTCAAACTTAATTATCAAAAGCCGTTTTTCTCGTCTGCAAAAATCAGACAACCGAAAATATGGCGCATTTATGACCATTTTTATGGCTATTTTGTGCCTTCAGTAGAAAGGAATGGTCATAAAATGGCAGATACAAAAAGAACAGAGAGAATAGCTATTGCGTTGCTATTTATGGTTGCGATAATATGGGGCGGAGGCTTTGTGGTTACAAAAGCTAGCATAGATGCTGGTTTTCCTCCCTCATTTGTATTGGCAGTTCGATTTTCGCTTGGAGCAGCTTTCATGTTTATAGCTTTCTTTAAAAAGCTTAAAGATTTTTCTAAAAGTGATGTAATAGTTGGAGCTATTGCTGGTGTTATGCTTTGTGTTGCGTTTTTGCTTCAAACAATAGGCGCTAAATACACAAGCCCATCAAATAGCGCACTTATCACTTCGCTTAATGTTGTTATGGTGCCATTTTTAGGCTGGATGATAGCCAAAAATCGCCCGCCATTAAAAACAGTTCTGCTTTCAATTAGCTGTTTTTTTGGAATGATGCAGTTATCTCATGGAGGAGCAGGGACATTATCTTTCAACATAGGTGATGTTCTAACCCTATTTTGTGCACTAGCTTATGCGCTTCACATCTCTTATCTTGGGGTATCTGCTCCTAGAATTAGGAATGTATTTATGATAAATGCAGTGCAGTTATTTGTATCGGCAATATTATCAACTATATATTTCTTCTTATTTGAATATACAACCATCACTTATGAGCAGATTAAAACTGGCGGTTTAGGGCTTTTATTTTTGGGTGTGTTTAGCACAGGGCTTTGCTTTTTGCTTCAAAGCTATGGGCAGAAGATTCTTCCTCCAGTTAAAGTTGCGATAATAATCTGCCTTGAGGGCATGTTTGGGACAATAATATCTATATTGTTTGGATATGATCCATTGTCGATAAGCTTAATTATTGGAATGATAATAATTATAGGTTCTTTAATTCTTTTAGAAGTGGAGAGTATTCCTCTCCTTAATAAGAAAAAATCTATGTAATAGAAAGGGTATAACTATGTATAGAGTGGATTTAAATAGTGATTTAGGCGAGAGTTTTGGCAGTTATAAAATGGGCAATGATGATGAGATTATAAAGAGAGTAACCTCTGTTAATGTTGCTTGTGGGTTTCATGCTGGTGATCCTTTAGTTATGGCAAACACAGTTAAAACAGCAAAGCTTTATGGCACATCTGTTGGCGCTCATCCTGGTTATCCTGATTTAATGGGGTTTGGTAGAAGAAATATGGCTGTTTCGCCAGAAGAAATAAAGACGTATGTTACATATCAAATAGGCGCTCTAATGGCTTTTTTAAAGGCAGAGGGGATGAAACTATCCCATGTTAAGCCTCATGGGGCTATGTATAACATGGCTGCTGCTGATTACAAGCTTGCGCTAAAAATTGCTGAGAGCATTGCTAGCATTGATGAAAATATTGTGTTTATGGCTCTTTCAGGCTCAGAAATGGTGAGGGCTGCAAAGGAAGTTGGCTTGAAGGTTGCGTGCGAGGTTTTTGCAGATAGAGGATATACAGAAGACGGAAAGCTTGTTCCTCGAAACCAAGATGGTGCGTTCATCCATAATGCAGAAGAAGCTTCTAAGCGACTAATAACTATGATTAAAGAGAGAAAAGTGCTGACAAACACTGGCAAGGAAATTGAGATAGTTGCCGATACTGTTTGTGTGCATGGAGATAATGATAAAGCTCTCCAGTTTGTTAGCGAAATTAGAAAAGCATTAACAAGCGAAGGGATAGAGCTTAAAGCGTTTTAAGGAGATCAGAATTTATGAATTATAAAATCCTAATAAATGGCGATGCTGCTTTGTCTGTGGTTTTTGAGGGCGGCATATCGAACGAAAGCTTTCTTAATGTTTCTCGCTTAAGAGACAGCATAAACTCTGCTGAGATTAACGGCATAAACTATCTAATTCCTTCTTATAATGCCTTGTTAATTAGCTATGATTTTATGATTATTTCGGCTGATAATTTAAAAGCATTAGTTAAGGAAATACTTTTTCAAACAACTGAGGGCAAAAGCGAAGTTAGAAAAGCGAGAGTTGTACATTTACCTGTTTGCTATGGTGGCGAATATGGAATGGATATAGAAACTGTTGCAACACATAATAGCTTAACTGTTGAGGAAGTAATCGCTATACATAGCTCAGTTGATTATCCTGTGTATATGCTCGGATTTACACCAGGCTTTCCATACCTTGGAGGCATGGACAAAAAGATAGCGACTCCTAGACTAGCTTCACCACGTCTAAAGCTAGAGGCTGGTTCTGTTGGAATTGCTGGCGAACAGACAGGCATTTATCCTATTGTGTCGCCAGGGGGATGGCAGATAATTGGAAACACACCAATTAAGCTATATGACCCAAACAGCGATACACCAATACTACTAAAAGCGGGAGATTATCTAAGATTTATCCCAATTTCAAGTGATGAATACGATAAAATATCAAAAGAGATAGAAGATGGAAGCTATAATGCGCAGTTTAGCGAGAAAGAGGTGAGTGCATAGTGGGGATTAAGGTTGTAAACGGCGGTTTATTCACAACCATTCAAGATGCTGGGCGCATGCACTTTCAAGACAGGGGTGTTCCTCAGTCTGGATTTCTTGATAAAAGAAACGCATACCTAGCTAATATACTAGTCGGTAACAATAGAGATAGCGCTATCATTGAGATGTTTATGCTTGGTGGAGAATTTATAATTGAAGCCGATACTTTTATTGCCTCAACTGGTGCAATAGCTGATATGCTAATAAACGGCACTAGAATGAAGCAACATAGGGCGATAAAGGTTTATAAAGGGGACAGGGTTTCTTTTGGGCAGTTTCGAGAGGGCAATATACTATACTTAGCTGTTGCTGGAAGCTTTGATATTAAAGAGGTTATGGGAAGTGTTTCCACTTATGTTAGGGGGAAAATTGCTGGCGATAGATTAAAATCTGGCGACGAAATTGCCTTTAACAAACCAACATATGAGCTTGTTAACCCATCTAAAAGGCACTATGAATTTATGCCAAAAAATCGGGAGGTTAAGGAAATAGATGTGGTTTTAGGCATGCAGTTAGAGGCTTTTAGTGAAGAGGAAGTTGCAAGATTTTTGAGCAGCGAATATGTTATAACAGCTGAATTTGATAGAATGGGATGCCGACTAGATGGCGAAGCAATTAAACATATAAGCTCTGCCAACATTATTTCTGATGCGATTGTATTTGGAGCAATTCAAATACCTGATAGCGGAAAGCCAATAGTAATGCTTTCTGACAGGCAGACTATTGGTGGTTATACAAAAATCGGTGCTGTTGCAAGCTATGCTATCAGCGATTTTGTTCAGTCAAAAATTGGGCAGAGAATAATTTTTAAAGAAATATCTCTTTTGGATGCCCAAGAAAAATATAGAAAACAAATTGAACAAATTGATAAATTTGAGGCAGATATTAACTCATAAGGCACTAGACAAACAACTATCTGTATGATAAAATAATTTAAAAGCGTAAATATTTTTAGTAAATACGCAAAATGAAGATGTACACCATAAATGGACAAGCTAAAAAGATGAGCTTGTCCTTTTTAACAGCATTAGGAGGTTGGAAGATGTTAAAAAGAAAAGACATACTCGGCATTAAAGAGCTTTCCAGCGAGGAGATATTATATATCCTTGAGGAATCTAAGGCTATGAAAGAAGTTGTGGAGTCTGGAAAAAAGAAAACAACACATTTAACAGGAAAGACAGTAATTAACCTATTCTATGAGAACAGCACAAGAACAAGAGTATCTTTTGAGCTTGCAGCAAAGTATATGGGTGCGAATGCTGTTAACATGTCCTCCAGTGGCTCTAGTGTTAAGAAGGGGGAAACTCTGCTTGACACAGGAAAGAACCTTGAAGTTATGGGAGCAGATGTTATTGTTTTAAGACACTCTTCCTCTGGTTCATCTCATTTGTTAGCTAAAAACTTGGATTGTAGCATTATCAATGGCGGAGATGGAATGAATGAACACCCAACTCAAGCTCTGCTAGACATGAAGACAATTCAGGATTATAAGGGCGGATTTGAAGGCTTAGAGGTTGCTATTGTCGGTGATATTTACCATAGCCGAGTTGCTCGAAGCGATATCTATGCACTGAATAAATTAGGCGCTAATGTTAGGATTTTTTCCCCAAGCACACTACTACCTGTTGGAGCAGATAAGCTAGGCGTTAAGGTATGCGAGGATGTAAGGGAAGCTATAGCTGGTGTTGATGTAATTATGGGGCTTAGAATGCAACTTGAAAGGCAAAAGAGCGGCTTATTCCCATCAGTTTCTGAATACTTCCGCAATTTCGGTCTTGCAGACAAGCATTTAAAGCTTGCAAAAGAAGATGTTATTGTAATGCACCCAGGACCTGTTAACAGAGGTGTGGAAATGAGCACATCTGTCATTGACCATAACAAGTCTGTAATTCTTCCTCAGGTAACAAATGGTGTTGCTGTAAGAATGGCTTGTCTTGATATTTTAAGCAATAAGATTGGAGGTTAAGTTTATGAAATTAGTAATAAAAGGCGCAAGAGTTGTCGATTATAGAACGAATCTTGATGATATAATGGATATTGCAGTTGAAGATGGCAAGATAGTTGCTGTCCAAAAAAATATAGATGCAAATAATGCAGAAGTAATTGATGCAAGCAACAAGCTAGTTATGGCTGGTTTAGTTGATATGCACTGCCATTTAAGAGATCCTGGATACGAATACAAAGAAGATATTAGCTCAGGTTCTTTGTCTGCTGCGAAGGGAGGCTTTACCTCTATTGTTGCAATGCCGAACACAAGCCCAGTTGTCGATAATAAAGCTGTTGCAACTTATGTTGTTAACACAGCGAAGATGATGGGTAAGGTGCATGTTTATCAAACAGGAGCTATTTCAAAAGGCTTAAAGGGCGTTGAGCTTGCCGAGATGGAAGATATGAAAGCGGCTGGTATTGTTGCTGTAACTGACGATGGAAAGCCAGTTGAGAACTCTGCACTATTCAGAAAAGCTTTGATGTATGCAAATATGTTTGAGCTTCCTGTTATTTCACACAGCGAAGACTTATCAATTGTTGATGGTGGCTCAATGAATGAGTCCTTCAACTCAACTCTTCTTGGTATGAGAGGAATTCCATCTGTTGGCGAGGAGATAGCTATTTCTCGTGACATAATGCTTGCTGAATATAGCAATGCCCCAATACACATAACACATATTTCAACAGCTGGTTCAGTTAGGATAATAAAAGAAGCTAAGGCTAGAGGTGTTAAAGTTACCTGCGATACCTGCCCTCAATATTTCACTCTAACAGACGATGCAGTTTTAGATTTTAACACAAATACAAAAGCAAACCCACCAATTCGTAGCGAATTTGATAGGCTTGCAATAATCGAAGGCATTAAAGATGGGACTATTGATGCAATAGCAACCGACCATGCTCCACACCATATTGACGACAAAAATGTTGAATATGATCATGCTGCAAATGGAATGATAGGCTTTGAAACAGCTTTTTCTCTTGCTAATGAGATATTGGTTAAGGCTGGACATATTAGCTATACTGATTTAAGCAGACTGATGTGTAATAATCCAGCAAAGCTTCTTAAGCTACCAGCTGGTGGTTTAGAGGTTGGCGCTGCGGCTGATATCACAATTTTTGATACAGACATTTCATTTGAGTATAAGGAAGAGGATATAGTATCTCGCTCCAAAAACAGCCCATTCATCGGCAGAACTTTAGTTGGTAAAGCTGAAAAAACTATAGTTTCTGGTAATGTGGTAACATTTTAATAGCTAGTAAAAGAGTAACAGCCGAGTGGGAAAATCACTCGGCTGTTTTGCATAATGTATAGTGCGACTTTTTAATGCTTAACTCTCATAAGGATTAGTAAGCGCCTATAGAGTAAGTTACTTCATAGCTATGAGTATAAATTTCAAAAACAATGCCAAATGGATCTTCAACATAACACATCTTATACGGTTTTTCATTTGGATAATATTCCTTAATTGGCATACGCTGTTTTCCGCCATGAGCTACAATTTTTTTAATCATACCTTCAATATCAGGGTCTTGCACAGAAAAATGGAAAAGCCCTGTGTTCTTAAATTCAAATGGCTGTTTTTCTTTGTCATTATCTACAAACTCGAATAACTCTATACCAATAGAGTTTGAAGTAACCATGTGAGCAATTTTAAAATCGCCATGACCTTTTCCAAACACTTCCTCGCACATAATTCCTATTGCAGAAGTGTTTTCTTCCTTGATAACAGATGGCTGCATTACAATATACCAACCCATTACCTCAC
>CAYJEV010000045.1:1686-14267 GCA_964369265.1 uncultured Oscillospiraceae bacterium | reverse complement strand
TTTTTTGAAAAAAATTTAGCAAAACTTTTACTCTACCTGACGGAACACTGCAAATATGCTGAAAGACTTGGCGACTCTTTTCTTTTTTTGAAAGAAAAGTAAATTTCACTTGCAAATAAAAATAGCTGTGTTATAATTAACATGTATTGGAAATAATACATATAAGTTAATAGTAAAATTAAGGAGAAAGTTATGTACAGTTTTGACAAAGTGATTGACAGAAAAAACACAGAATGCGCAAAGTTTGATTATCTGCCTTATGAGAATGTTCCAGAGGTTCATTATCCTCTATGGGTGGCTGATATGGACTTTGAAATTGCTCCTCAAATTGTAGAAGCATTAAATAAAAGAATGGAACATAAACTATTTGGTTATTTCCTAATGACAGATAGATATTTTGATTCCATTATTAACTGGCACTCTCGCCGCTATGATGTAAAAGATATTACTAAAGAAAATATCTGCTATCAAAATGGTGTTCTTGCAGGCGTTGCACATGCTGTGCAAACCCTAACTAAAGAGGGTGATTCTATAATCGTTCAAGCTCCTACATATCCTGGCTTTACAAAAACTGTTAGCAATATGAATAGAGAGCTAGTTTATAACCTAATGAAAGAAGACGAAAATGGATACTTCACTATTGACCTTCAAGATTTTGAAAATAAAATAGTTGAAAAGAACATTAAGCTATTTATCTTCTGCAACCCTCATAACCCTTCAGGACGTATCTGGACTAAGGAAGAGATGGTATCCCTTGTTGACATCTGCCTAAAGCATGATGTTAAGATTATCTCCGACGAAATTTGGTCAGATGTTATTATCAATAAAGAAATGCATCACCTACCTCTATGCAAGGCTGATCCAAGGGCTAAAGATATTACTATCTCTATGTACTCACCATCTAAGGGATATAGCTTAGCTGGTATGGTTTCCTCTTATTCAGTTTGCTACAATAAAGAGCTTGCTGAAAGCCTGAAGACAACCTCTTATTACTTACACTGCAATTCACCATGCGTGCTTGCAGTCGACACAACTATAGCAGCTTACGATAAAGCTGAAGACTGGCTAGATAGCTGTAACGATTATGTTGGCGCTAATATGGACTTCATTTTAGGCTTTATTGCTGAGAAGCTTCCAAAGATTAAATGCAGAAAGCCAGATGCAACTTATCTTCTATGGCTTGATTTTAAAGCGCTTGGTATTACTCATGAAGAAATGATTAAACGTGCTGTGAATGAAGCTGGCGTTGTTATGAATAATGGTAATGATTTCGTTCTTGGTGGCGAACTTCATATGAGATTAAATCCAACTACTGCAAGAGAAAATCTAGTTAAAGCTATGAATGCGCTGGAAAAAGCTTTCTCTGATATCGCTAAATAACTTAATAGTTTATACTATGCAAAAAACCACCATATGGTGGTTTTTTTGTATATTTGCATTTTAATTATACTAATAGTTAAAAATGTTGGTGTTCGGTTTTGTTGTTTTTTAGGGCATATCTAACTGAATGGGTGAATCTATCTATCATATCTTCAATTTCAGCAACTCGGTATTCTTTGTTAAGCAAGGTTGCTATCATCCCTGAATAAGAATATAAAATCAAGTCACTAATAATTGCAATAGTTTCTATAGAATAGTTGGCGTTGCTATTTTTTATATAATCATAATTTCTAAAAAGCAATTCTCCAAGCTGTTTCATGTTAGAGGAGGTATCAGCAAGATTAAAAATTTCTTTTCCCATTATATTATAATAGTCGTCAATGATTAAATAAACCTGATTTCTATACTGCCCTAAAAAAAGGTGGGCGAAGATTCTAGGATTAAAAAAGGAGGTTCTAGCCAAAGCAATCCACATTTGAGAAGATATCTCAAAGCTATTAGCGGTTGATTGTTTAATCATTTTAAATTCGCCAATATATGGCTCTAAAAAACCAATGCAAGCATATGTAAGCAAATGATCGAGGTTGTCAAAATGCCTATATAAAGCTGCGCTGCTTGCTCCAACATTATCAGCTATTTTTCTAATTGAAACTTCTTCAAATCCATATTCCCAAATCATATTATATGCAGTTTGGATTAGCAACTTCTTTGATAAACTTTGCAAAATTTTACCTCCTGTCCTTTTTACATAGAATAGCATATATTTCCTGTTATCGCAACTACCTATTGCAAATTATATTTAAATAATAAAATAAACGCTGTTTTTATTCTAATTTGTGTATATAAAATAAATTTTAAAAATAGATTTGTAAATATGTTTATTTGCTATAAAAAACAAGTTTAAATTCAATTAAAATGACAATTGACAGTTGATTTCAAAATATGATACTATTTTGTTATCGTGATAACATCCTAAAAAATAACAAGGAGATATTGAAGAATGAGCATTAGAGAAGTAATAAATAGTTATCAAACAGATATGATAGCTTGGAGAAGAGATTTTCATATGCATCCAGAGACGGGTTTTGAGGAGATTAGAACCTCCAGACGTATTATTGAGATATTAGAGGAGATGGACTTGGAAGTTGTAAAAAACTTTTGTAAAACTGCTGTTATCGCGATAATCAAAGGAGATCTTCCAGGTCCTGTAATGGGATTAAGAGCGGATATGGATGCTCTTCCTTTAATTGATATCAAAGAAGTTGAGTATCGTTCTCAAAATCCTGGTGTGTGTCATGCGTGTGGACATGATGTCCATGTTACAACAGCTTTAGGGGTTGCTAGATATTTTTCTGCAAATAAAGATAAGCTAAAAGGCACTTTAAAAATTGTATTCCAACCAGCCGAAGAAGGACCAGCTCCTGGTGGCGCAAAGCTGATTGTAGATACAGGCAAGCTTGATGATTTAGAATATATGATTGGCGGACATACAAACCCTGACCATCCTGTTGGGAAAATTCTGCTAAGGCGAAATGAAATGTTGGCTAGTGCCGACAACTTAACTATAGTGATAAACGGTACTGGCGGACATGGCGCATATCCTCATCAAACTATTGATCCGCTTAGAACTGGCGTTGAGATTTATAATGCGCTACAAAACATGGTGACTAGAGAGGTTGATCCAGTTAAGGCGGCTGTGTTATCTATATGCTCTTTTAATGCTGGAACGCCAAAAGGAACTAATGTTATACCATCAACAATTACAATGAGCGGTACAATCAGAACTTTTGACAATGACATTCGTGATTTCATGATAAAAAGAATGGAAGATATAGTTAAGGGGATTTGCGAACTTAATGGCTGTACTTTTGAGTTCAAAACTGCGACTGTTAGTATTGCATTATCAAATAATGATATGCTTGTGGATATATTTGAGGAAAGTTGCAAAGAAGTTTACGGAGAGGAAAATGTCAGCTATATGCAAGTTCCAGAGATGGGGTATGACGATTTTGCTTATTATGGTAGAGTTGCAAAGGCTGCATTTTTTTACTATGGCACAACAAATCCATCCGAGCTTGGCAAATATACTTTCCACCAACCAGCTTTTGATGTTGACGAAAGCTGTATGCCGCAATGTGTTGAAGCGATAATAAATATACTAAATAAAATATCAAATTTGGAGGCTTAAGAAATGAACGAACAAATTTCAGTAATAGCTAATGGCCCTATACTTTGGGCAATAACTGCGTTAGCTGTAGGGCTTGTGTTATTTCAAACTATAGTGTTTCTCAAAAAGAGCTTTGTCGCTGGTAAAAATATGGGAATAAGCGACGAAAAATTAAAAACTGCCTTTAAAACTGGCGTTATTTCAGCAGTTGGTCCATCTGTTGTTATAGTTATAGGCATGGTTTCATTGTTGATTGTTGTTGGCGGACCGACTGCACTTATGCGTCTTGCTTATATTGGAAATGTCGCTTATGAGCTTTTAGCTGCTCAATTTGCTGCTGATGCTTATGGTGTTGCTTTAACTGACCCTAACCTTCCTGTTGAAGTATTTTCAACTGCACTTTGGGCAATGGCTGTTGGTTGTATAGGTTGGATTGTTGTAACTGCTCTGATAACAGATAAAATGGATGGCTTTAAGGATAAGCTTGCTGGTGGTAGTGCAAAAATGCTTCCAGTAATAACAAGCGCTGCAATGCTTGGAGCGTATGGTTACCTAAATGCTGGTTATGCAACTAGCATGGACGGAAACACAGTTGCGCTTGTAGCAGGATTTTTGCTAATGCTTGGTATAACAATAGTGTATAGAAAAACAAAGATTAAATTCTTAAATGAGTGGGGCTTAACAATTGCAATGATAGGCGGCGTTATATTAGCTGCTTTAGTGTAGGAGGAAGTTATGCAGAAAAATTATTTTAAAGAGGAATATATTCCTCAAATTATAAAAGTTGGTAAAATAACTTGTTGGATTGGCGCTATAATTGTATTCTTGCCAGCGACTATTGTAACCTTTGGGTTTGGCATTGTTCCAGAAGCAACTGCATTAACTGCTGCTTTAGTTGCTCAGCTATCTGTAAATGCAGTGTGGTGGTTTATTGAGCCTGTGTCTTTCTTCCCTATTTTAGGCATACCAGGAACATACGCCTCTTTCTTATCAGGCAACATAAGCAACTTGAGAATCCCTTGTGCAGCAGCAGCTCTTAAAGCAACAGACACAGAAGTTGGAACAGACGAAAGCTCTGTTATATCCACAATTGGTGTTGGTGCGTCTGTATTTGTTAATATAATCATGCTTGTAGTTGGAGTTTTCTTAGGGCAGATACTACTAGAAAACCTAAGCCCAGACATAAGAAATGCCCTTAGCTTCTTATTGCCAGCTTTATTTGGTGCAGTATTTGCTCAATTCGCTATAGATGACATTAAAAATGGTGTTGTAGCTATGATATTAGGTGTTGCATCATTAACTATGTACAATGCTGGTTTATTTAACTGGATTCCGCTTGATCCATATATAGTAAACATCCTAGTTCCTATATTCGGTACGATGGCATTTGCAAGACTTACATATAAAGAAACAAAAGAAACAAGCGAAGCATAATGTAAAAAGGAGCTGTTACACCATCGGTGTCGCAGCTCCTTTTGCATTCAGTTTGCTGGCTTAGCAACTTTACTGATTTTCGCTATTACAGTTTAATTATATCAACACAGTAAAGATGCAGATTTTACAACGGGTCAATCCTTCTCGCTTCAATAACTCCCTCGACCAAACGGATGTTGCTTAGCAGCTCCATATCATTTTCGGCAGTTTGGTTTAGTGAAACAGTTATGGTAACAGGAGCATAGCCATCAATCGGAAGGCTTTGGTTAATGGTTAATATGTTTGCTCCAAGGTTAGAAAACTCTTTTATGATATTTGATAACACACCAGTCTTGTCTTTTATGACAAAATGATATCCAGCGATTTTCTTTTCATTATTCTGCTCATAAGGGAAAATGCTATCACGATATTTATAAAAGGCGCTCCTTGAAATATCGACAATTCTAGTCGCCTCAGAAAGGCTTCCAACGCTTCCAGATTCTATTAATTTTTTAGCTTTAAGAACTTTAATGAACACTTCAGGAAGTGCTTCAAGCTCGACAACTAAATATTTTGGTAATTTATCCATCTATGATATTCCTTTCATAACAAGACTAAAAACTAAGGGCGAAAGACTAAGGCTTCAAGCCGACTGCAAGTCATTTAAAATGTCGCAAAGCGAAACCATCACTTTTCACTATTCACTTTTAACTCTTCACTTAAATAATCGTAGTGACGATAATTTATATATTGTAATACCCAGCCTCAACTAGTCTTTCTAAGGCTATGTCAACTTCGCTATCCTCAAATAAACTGCTATAACAAGCTTTAGTAACAATAGCCTCAAGGCTGTTTGTTAACATTTTGTTGTCTGCAAGAGTATCGAAGTTATCTGAGCCATTTTTGATAGCTTTTTTAACAGCAAGGGTTATGCCGTCTTTTTCTATTAGGTTGAAAAAGCGAGTGAATTTAACGCCTAATTTTATCTCAGCTGACTTTAAAGCTGAAAAAACTTCTTCTTGTAGCTTCTTTTCTATCTCTTTCATAATGCTCCTTTATCAAAACAAATTAAACTATTTATCACATAATCTAGTTAGTTATTCTTATTTTTGCTAACATTATATAGTGTATTTACTTTTATGTCAATAAAATTGCTTGCAAAAAGCTTTGAAATGTAATAGAATAATAGTTGTAATTAAATGCAGTTTAGCTAAATGCTAAAACTGATAAGAGATTTACAAAGTAAAAATAAATTTGTTTTGAGGTGGCTGATTATGAAGTATAACAAGATGACTGTTAAGGACTATGACATCAAAGGCAAAAAAAATATTATGCGTTGCGACTTTAATGTTCCACTAAAAGACGGTAAAATAACCGACGATAAAAGAATAGTAGAGGCTTTACCAACAATAAAATATCTGCTATCCCAAAATTCTGCAATTATATTATGCTCCCATTTAGGCAGACCTAAGGACGGCTTTGAGGACAAATTCTCATTAGCTGTTGTTGCAAAAAGGCTTTCTGAGCTTTTAGGCTTAGAGGTTATAATGGCAAAGGATGTTGTTGGCGAAGATGCTTTAAATAAGGCAAATAGCTTAAAGGCTGGCGAGGTTATGCTGCTTGAGAATGTTCGCTTTCATAAAGAAGAAACAAAGAATGATAAAGAATTTTCCAAAAAGCTTGCTGATATGGCAGAGGTTTATGTTAACGATGCTTTTGGAACATCACATAGAGCGCATTCCTCAACAGCAGGAATTGCAGAGTTTCTGCCAGCAGTTAGCGGAATGCTAATAAGCAAGGAACTTGAGGCTATTGGTGGTGTGCTTGCAAATCCAAAAAGGCCTTTTGTTGCTGTGCTTGGTGGCGCTAAAGTGTCCGATAAGATAGGCGTTATCAAAAACCTAATGGAAAAGGCGGATACAATCATTATTGGCGGAGCAATGGCATACACCTTCCTAAAAGCAAGGGGCGAAAATGTTGGAACTTCTCTTGTTGAGGAAGATAAGCTAGAAACTGCAAAAGAGCTTTTAGCTTTAGCAGAGGAAAAGAAAGTAAACTTCCTTCTTCCTGTTGACCATGTTGTTTCAGTAGCGTTTTCTGAAGAGAATGGCGCTGAAAATGTCGAGACTATTCCGGAAGGATATATGGGGCTTGATATTGGAGCAAAAACAAGAGAGATTTACTGCGAGGCAATTGACAAGGCTGGTTCTGTGCTTTGGAATGGGCCTATGGGTGTGTTTGAGATGGCGCTGTTTAGTGGCGGCACAAAAGCGCTTGCAGAAGCACTAGCAAACTCAAAGGCTGTTAGCATAATTGGCGGCGGAGATTCTGCGGCTGCTGTTGCTTTGTTTGGGCTTGAAGATAAGATGACACATGTATCAACAGGCGGCGGAGCTTCTCTTGAGTTTATTGAGGGATTACCATTACCAGGCATTGAGTGCCTGCTAGATAAGTAAGGAGTAGGGGAATGAGAAAAGAGTTTAGAAAGCCTATTCTTGCTGGGAACTACAAAATGAACCTAACAAAAGGCGAAACTACAACCTTAGTTAAGGCTATTCGTCCAAACACCGCTTTTTTAGATGCAGAGGTTGTGTTGGCTGTTCCTTTTGTGAATTTAGCATCAGCTCAAGTTGCAGCTAAAGGAAGCGACATACAGTTTGCTTTTCAAAATGTGCATTTTGAAGAAAAGGGCGCTTATACAGGGGAAATTTCTGTCCCTATGGCGAAGGACTGCGAGGTTAATTATATAATAGTTGGGCATTCTGAAAGGCGAGAGATGTTTGGCGATAGCGATGAAGTTGTTGCTAAAAAGGTTAAGGCTGTTATTTCAGGAGGGCTTTCAGTTATAGTTTGTGTTGGAGAGAGCGAGAAGCAAAAAGAAGAGGGGCAAACTCTAACGCATATTTTTTCACAAATAAAGTCAGCCTTAGAGGGAGTGAATGAAAAGCAGATGGAGAGAGTTGTTATAGCTTATGAGCCAATTTGGGCAATAGGCACAGGCAAGACTGCAACTGCTGAGGAAGCTGGCGAAGTTTGCGGATTTATTCGTGGTGTGCTTGCTGGTATGTATGGAGATATTGTTGCTGAGGGAGTTAGAATACTTTATGGCGGCTCAATGAACGCTAAGAATGTATCAGAGCTTCTTTCACAATACGATATAGACGGAGGGCTGGTTGGTTCTGCTTCTCTTAAAGCAGAGGAGTTTAGCTCGATGTTAGAGGCATTTAAAAATTAAAGTTAAGAATGGAGAAACAGGTGAACAGTCAACAAAAACAGACAGTAGTTCTGACAGTATTAGATGGGTATGGGATAGCGGAGCATTCTTTAGGGAATGCTGTAACAACTGCAACAACACCTAATTTAGATAAGTTTTTTAGCGAGAATGCATATACAACACTAAAGGCTGGCGGCGAAGAAGTTGGCTTACCAGAGGGGCAGTTTGGCAACTCTGAGGTTGGCCATACAAATATGGGCGCTGGTAGAGTTGTGTATCAAGAGCTTAGCCGTATAACAAGGGCTGTTGAGGAGGGCGAGTTTTTTGAGAATGAAACTCTGCTTGAGGCGTGTAAAGGCGAAAGACTTCATATAATGGGGCTACTATCCGATGGTGGAGTTCATAGCCACATCTACCACATTAAGGCGATGGTGGATATGGCAGTTGAAGAGGGCGTTAAGGAAGTGTTCATTCATGCATTCCTTGATGGCAGAGATACACCTCCAACATCTGCTGGCGAATATTTATGGGATCTTGAGGATTATATCTCTCGCTATGACAATGTTAAGGTTGTTACAGTTTGTGGAAGATATTTTGCGATGGATAGAGATAATCGCTTTGATAGAACTGAAAAAGCATATAAGGCTATTGTTTTAGGCGAAGGAAACAGCTTTGAATTATCCTTTGAGGATGTTGAGGAGCTATACACTAAAAAATCCACAGACGAGTTTATTAATCCAATGGCTGTTGTTGGATATGAGGGAATGAAGGATGGCGACAATGTTATTTTTGCTAACTTCCGTCCTGATAGAGCAAGACAAATCACAAGAGCTATAGCTCAACCTGAGTTTGCTGATTTTGAGATTTCATTAGAGGATAGACCAAAGGTTAATCTATATACATTAACTCAATATGATGCTGAGTTTGACTTTGTTAAGGTTATTTATCCTCCACAAAGCCTAACTAACACATTAAGCGAGTGGCTATCTAAAAATGGCAAGACACAGCTTCACATATCTGAAACAGAGAAGTATGCTCATGTTACATTCTTCTTTGCTGGAGGAATAGAAGCTCCATTTGAGGGCGAGGAGAGAATACTAATACCTTCTCCAGAAGTTGAAACTTATGATTTATCTCCTGACATGTCTGCTAAGGAAATTAGCAAGCAACTAGTTAAGGCTGTTAAATCAAAGAAATATGACTTTATCATTGTTAACTATGCTAACTGCGATATGCTTGGACACACAGGCAAGATGAGAAGCGTTGTTGATGGGCTTCACACAATTGATAAATGCATTGGCGATTTAGTTAAGGCTGTTGAAGCTGTTGAGGGAACTTTAATCATCACATCTGACCATGGTAATGCTGATGCGATGCTTGATGAGAGAGGCAGAATTTCAACCTCACATAGTAAATCCCCTGTACCATTTGCTGTTAATAAGCCTGCTGAGCTTAGAGAGGGCGGAGCGCTTTGCGATATAGCTCCGACTATCCTTGACATTATGGGAATGCCTAAGCCAGAAGAGATGACAGGAACTAGCTTGATAAAGTAATGAGTTGTTAGACTAATGGCTAAGGGGTTTTCACTAAACTTTTAGTGTTCCGTCAGGTTTACTGAGAGTTTTGCTCAATTTTTTGCAAAAAATTGCGGTGTCGAGAGGCAGAGCCTTTGGCGCTTTCCGCAGAAAGCGAAACACTTAAAGAAACTAAACAGCTTTCACATAAAAAAGCAAGACAGGAAAAAACACTAGTCATTCACAACAAAAGCTGGTGTGACGACAGAGTGAAAGCTTAACTAGCCCTTACACAGAGGAACGCTTTATCCGAACCCACCCATCAAGGGAATGAAATGGATCCTTGATGGCAACAAAACCATCTGATTTGCTAATGACTAAAGGCATCGCCTTTGGAGATGGATTTTGAGGGTGGGGACAGGCAGTTTGGTGTAACTTGGTTTATGCTCGTTTGTAAACAGCCATAAAGGACAAATTATATTTAAATTTGACTAATTATTGCAAAATAATATTAGTCATAATTGCAGAGATAAATAAATCAAAGCTAAATTTATTCTAAATTGCTAAAAAAGACTTGATAGTTGTTAAAATTTAGGGTAGAATAATTATAAAAGAATAAAAAGAGGAGGCAAAAGATATGAGAAAGAGTACATTTATTGCATTACTAGCCCTTGCAACTGCACTAATCGGAGTTGCGATTACTGTTGCACTTTACTTTGCTAAGAAGAGAGAAGAAGAGTTTGAGGAGTTCGCTGATGAGTTCCTAGACGACGATTTTGACTACTTCGCAACTCATCTTGATGACCTTGATGAGGAAGAGGAAGCAATCGCTAACCTGAACATGGACACAGAAGATACTCATAGCTGCGAAAACTAAATTTAAAACAAAGAGCCAACCAGTTTATACAGGTTGGCTTTTTTGGAATGTTAAGGAGGACAAGTTATGGCAATTAAATCATCTATAAGCTTTTATCCAGTTAATGATATAAACATAACAGCAGATTTTTACCTAAATATAATTGGACTAAAGCTGTCTGAAGACATGGGAAACGCAAAAATATTTGATACAGGATATGGTTACTGGGGTTTTGTGCAGTATGAAGACAGAAAAGCTTCGCCAAATGGGCTTTGCTTGTCTTTAAATTGCGAAGATAACTTAGATGTTGACGCTTTTTATAATAAAATAACAAAAAAGGGAGTTGCGACTTTAGGCGAGCCAAAAATGCATGCTAAATTCCCTGTGTATTCCTTCTTCTTAAATGACCCAAATGGATATTTATTGGAGTTTCAAAAAATTCAAAATGCATAAGTTAGTAGTTGAGGAGGCGAATGAAAGCTTTGATGCTATGCTTGCCTCTGCTTTTGAAGAAGGACTTTATATACCTAAAAAACGAATACAAAAAGCGCTTCGTCAGCCTGAAAAAAACATGAAAGCAAGCTTGCTTGCAACAATCATCTCGGCTCGTCTTTTGGCAAAAGCAGGATTGACCTTTGATGATATTAAATACACCAAAAATGGAAAGCCTATTATTGAAGGCGGATACATATCAATAAGCCATAGCTCAAACATGGCTGCTGTTGTTATAGCTGATTGCGAGGTTGGGGTTGATATTCAAAGACTAAAGCTTCCCTCTAATAGGCTAGTGGATAGGGTTTGCAGCGAAAATGAAAAGAAATATATTCAAAGCTCCGATATTTATGCCTTTACAAGAGTCTGGTGCTTAAAAGAAGCCTATCTCAAAATGACTGGCGAGGGCATATCTAGAGATTTAACAGCCATTAGCTTTAATATAGGGGAAGAGATAAGCTTAGATGGGGATACGAACACAAAGTTTATTTTAAAACAAATGGGCGATTTTATTTTAGCTTTAGCAGAAAGGTTAGGTTAGAAATGTCTAATATTTTATATAAAGAATATCGTGGTGAGGTGCTGGACACCATTATTAGAGGGGATATAGCAGTAGTAAACAAAGACGGTGTTGTGGCTTATTTAGGTGATGTCAGCAAAGTAGTCTACTATAGAAGCTCTGCAAAACCAATTCAGGCACTGCCATTTATTGTGAAGGGGCTTCACGAAAAGTTCGGCTTTACAAATGAACATCTCGCTCTGATGGGTGCATCCCATATAGCAGAGCCTAAGCATGTGGCTAATGTTATAGAGATGATGGAGAGGGCAGGCATAAACGAAGAAGATATGATAATGGGAGCAACCTACCCAACAGACAGAAAGTATTCCTTTGATCTTAGAAAAGAAGGAATGCCTAAAAGAAAAGTATATCATAACTGTTCAGGGAAGCATGTGTCAATGATTTCCATTGCTAAGGCTTTGGGAGAGGATATTTCAGAGTATAGCAAAGAGGATAGTTTAACTGGAAAAGAAGTGTTAAAATACATGTCTATTTTCACCGACTGCCCAATCGAAGAGATAAAAATAGGTATTGATGGATGCGGGCTTCCTGTGTTTGCTGCTCCTCTCGATAAGCTGGCTTTAGGGTATTTAAAGTTTGTCAACAGAGAGCTTCTCCCAACTGACGAAATAAAAAATGCTGCTAAGGTTATGGTGGAAGCGTATAGAGCTGCCCCTGACATGATAAGAGGAACAAATGAGCTTTGCCATGTTATCAATAAAGACAGAAATCTCTTTGGGAAGCTAGGAGCTAACGGCTTTTATAGCATTGGCATGGAAAAAGAAGGGCTTGGCATTGCTGTTAGAACAGAAGACAGCAATATGAAGGTGTTACCAATTATCATCCATCAAATTCTAAGCGAGCTTAACTATGATAACCAAACCTTGCTTGATGAGCTACTAAGCATTTCAGAACAGAAGATATATTCTGCAACTGGCGAGGCTGTTGGTGATGTAGTTTCTGATTTTAAGCTTATTAAATGTTAA
>CAYJEV010000045.1:0-1586 GCA_964369265.1 uncultured Oscillospiraceae bacterium | reverse complement strand
TTGTATTGACAATAGTAACTAAAAGGGTGTAGAATAGTTAGATAGGCAAATAAAATGCCTGTCTAACTTTTTATATGCAATAAAATTAATGTATAAAGTTATATTAAAACTAAGGAGTGATGTAATGTCAGCGGCGGCAAGCGAACAACAATATGATGAAAAGCATAGAAAACTAACGCAAACACCAATCTCAAGGCTAATTCCAACACTTGCAATACCAACAATAATTAGTATGCTTATTTCTTCAATTTACAATATGGCAGATACTTTTTTTGTATCGCAGCTTGGAAGAGAAGCTTCAGGTGCAGTTAGTATAATATTTTCTTTGATGGCTCTAATACAAACAGTAGGTTTCACCTTTGCTATGGGAAGCGGAAACAACGTTTCAAGGGCGCTTGGGCGAAAAGATAGGGATTTAGCAGAGAGGATATTATCGACTGGCTTTTTCACTATTGCTTTTTTAGGGGTTATGATAACCATTTTTGGGCTTATGTTCATTGACGAGCTTGTGTATATTTTAGGCGCAACAGACACAATAGCGCCTTATGCAAAAGAATATGCAAGATACATACTATTAGCAGCTCCTTTTATGGCTTCTAGCTTTGTTATGAATAATGTGCTTCGTTCGCAAGGCAACGCCTTTAATGCAATGCTCGGAATTACAACAGGGGGCATACTTAACATAATATTAGACCCACTATTTATATTCGGAATAGGGCCATTTCCGGAGCTTGGCATTGCTGGAGCGGCAATTGCGACTGGGATTAGTCAGGCGGTAAGCTTTTGTATATTATTTTACCAATGCAATTTTAGGGCTAACACAATAACGATTGATATAAGGAAATTTAGCTTTAAGTTAGATATGTATCAAAGAATAGTTAAGGCTGGATTGCCAACATTTTTCCGTCAGGGGCTTGCTAGCATAGCTTCAATACTTCTTAATACTATTGCAAATCCATATGGAGATGTTGTAATTGCTTCGGCTGGCATTGTAAATCGTGTGTTGATGTTTATGAATCAGGCTCTAATGGGGTATGGACAGGGCTTTCAGCCTGTTGCTGGCTTTAATTATGGCGCAAAGAGATTTGATAGAGTGCTTGAGGCGTTTTGGTTTTCCTGCAAGGTTGCGTTTGTTGTGCTTACAAGCTTAGGTTTGTTTGCTTTTATATTTGCTGATGATATTATATCGGTGTTCCGCCCTGGAGATACTGAGGTTATAGCTTTTGCTTCTGCGATGCTGAGATTTAACTGTCTTGTGCTTCCTATACAAGCGTGGTATATGATGTCAAATATGTTGGCGCAGTCAATAGGCTATTCGTATAGGGCAGCGCTTATGGCGATGTCTAAGCAGGGGATTTTCTTTATTCCTGTTTTGCTAATACTGCCACAATTTTTAGGTGCAACAGCAATACAGATAGCGCAACCTATTGCAGATTGCATGGCTTGTTTGCTTGCAAGCACAGTTATATTTTCTGTTATAAAAGATTTAAATAGGCTTAAAAAGGATTACAATCTCCCTGATTCCCCATTAAAACATGAGGTTATATAGTTATTAAATGGGCTTTCACTGTATTTGCAGTGTTCCG
>CAYJEV010000044.1:0-14490 GCA_964369265.1 uncultured Oscillospiraceae bacterium | reverse complement strand
GGCGAGGGCGATAGCTCCTCTGAAGAGAGCAGTTCAGTTCCACCAGCAGGCGAGGGCGACAGCTCCTCCGAAGAGAGCAGTTCTGAACCAGAACCAACTCCTGTTTCTGGCAGAGAAAAGCTAAGCCTAGCAACTCTTTCTAATGAGGGCGATGAGCCAACATATCTAGAGGACACAAAGAGAACAGAAACTCTTGAGATTGAATGGTCACTTGAGGGCGACGAAGAATTCTCTTCCGAGCAAGAAGGCGAGTTTGTTTATGCAGCAAGCTTTGCAGATGACGTTGATTATAAACTAGCTGCTGGCGTTGATATGCCAACACTAACTGTTTATGTTGAGCTTCCTCTGCCTAAGCTCTTTAGCGAAACTCCAGATCCTCTTCCTTATTTAACGCAATACGGAGACGGAGAAGCTTTGGATTCTGATCTCAATTATATCTATGCTAACGGATATGATTTATACATTACTGAAGGTGAAGGCGAAGGCGAAGGCAAAACTCAAGTTTACTATGACACAAACAAAGATGGCATTTTCCTTGATGAAAATTTTGATGGCGATTTTGCTGGGTATACTCTAGGGACAGACCCAACAACTGCTTCAGCTAGTGGATATTTTGAGCTGACTTATAGAAATGTGAGTGGTTACACTGATGGTGAAGACGTTGGCAGCATCGACATGAGCAATGTTATTGTGCTTGGTGGCGGAGATAATATAAATATTAGCTCACCTCAAACTAGCATATACATGGATGGCGGCTCTGTTTATGAAATTTATGGTGGTGGTCGTAGCTATTTTACTTGGGTAGCAGCAGTCGAAAGTGCTTCTCATGTAAATGAAACTAATATAAAAATTATTGGTGGCGCAGTTGAAAATGTATATGGTGGCGGTAGAGCATTCACCCAATCAACTTCACCAGATGAAGCAATGAATGCTAATGTTGATGGTGACACCAATATAACTATCGAAGGTAATTTACCTCAAATTGGCAATGTATATGGTGGTGGACGTACTGTCACAATGAGCGCTATCGCCAATGTAACTGGCTCAACCAACATTACAATTGATGGGGCTACTATCGGTGTTTATTTTGAGAGTGACGATTATACTGAGGGTGGCTTTGTATTTGGTGGCGGTTTAGCAGAAGGTAATAAGTCTAATGCTAATGTTGAAACTAATACAAATGTAACCATTAAAAATGATGCGAGCGTTCTTAATGCTGTATTTGGTGGTGGGCATGCTTTAGCCGGTACTGCTAATGTTAAAGGCAGCACAAAGCTAACTATTGAAAATTCCACAGTTTCTAGTGGCATAGAGCATTTAGTATTTGGCGGTGGTTTTGCAGAGGGCGACGACACTAATGCAAAAGTTCTAGGCAGCACTGATGTTGATGTTGCTGGATCAGCCATTTTTGGTGAGGGTTACGGTGATTACCCACCAGCAGCTAATATCTATGGCGGCGGTTTTGCAACAGCTTCTAACTCTAATGCCGACATTACAGGCAACACAGACGTTCTTGTAGAAGCTTCTTATGTTACAGGCTCAGTATTCGGCGGCGGTTATGCTGGCGAAACTGGAGGGGCTAAATCGGTGGCAACAGATGATGATGCTTATGCAAGGGTATTAGGCGAAACTGATGTTCTAATTAAGGATATTCCAAGCGATATAGTTTTCGAAGATAATCCGTTTGGTTTATACGCTGTTTATGGCGGCGGTCGTGTAAATGATAACTATTCCTCTATTACATATAACGCCGATATAGGCAGTGATGCAAAAGATGGTTCAACAACTGTAACTATTGAAAATAGTGCTGTTGCGGAAGTTTATGGCGGCGGTTTGGTTAGTGGTGAAGATGATGAAGGAGCTACGATCACTGTCTATGGTGATACTAAGGTTGACATAACAGAAGACAGCTATGTTGGTATGGCGCATGGTGGCGGTTTATCTCGATATGCTGGCATAAATGTTGTTGAAGGCGATACTTCTGTTAATTTAGAGGGCGGTAAAGCTGCCTATCTATTAGGCGGCGGACGAATTCTTTCACCACAAAAGACATATGCACCTCCATCTATATCAGCAATGGTTTATGGTGATACAGAAGTAACAACTGCTGAAAATACAAAGGTGCAAATAGCCGTTTATGGCGGCGGTTCTTCTAATAGAATTACTGCTTTGGACTATGAGGATACTATAGAGACTGAAGAAGAGTCAGGCGGAGAACCTGAGTGGAGTAGCCTAACTCCTGATGCTCTAGAGCCTCCAGCTGATATCGACGGCACAACTGGAGTTACAGGAGATACGAAAATTCATGTTAAAGGCGATGTAGCTGCTGAAGATTCTGGAAGATTGCAATATGAGTATGACTACTATATCGGTATCTTTGGCGGCGCAAATCATGGCTTTGTAACTAACAACTCTCACATTATTGTTGAGGGCGGCAAGGTTTACTCTGTTGCAGGCGCAACGCATGGAAACTATACTGATGTAACAAACTATGTTGGCGGTAACGCTAAGATAGAGATTGATAATGCAGAAGTTGTAGCTGTTTATGGTAGTGGAGAATATGAATCATACTTAGGCTATGAAGTTTCAACTGGTGGTTCTGATCACTCAAGAGCAATGCCAACTTCAAGAATAAAAGGCAATGATGGCTATGGTAATGTTGATATTGATGTTACTGATAGTAAGATAGGCATGATTTATGGTGCTGGTATTAAAGGCTTTGCCAATGGCAGCGTTGATATTTATGCTAAGGATAGCCATGTTGTAGCTATCATTGGTGATGGTATAGAGAGCTTGGTTGAAGGCAATATTGATATTACAACTGAGGGCTGCCAAATCGCAACAATTCATGAGCTAGCAGGGGTTACAAGCGAAATTTCAATATTACGCTTAACTACTGCTATTGATAATGGAATTTTGGGCATTGTAGGCAATGGAGGAGATTCCATTGTAGGTGCAAATTTAGTTAGTGCAAGTTATGATAATGATTATGTGTTGCAAATAGAAACTGAGTCACATCCAGAGAATACTAATGTTGGAAATGTAACTATTAAGGTTATTGGCACAGAAAATCCAGCTTCTGGCGTTTCTTCTCAATTCGGTATGACTGAAGGGCAGTTTGAAGTATTAGATTCTGCGCTTGGTGGAGATAGCGGTACTTATTCAGAAATACTATCTTTAACTAATGTTATAGGTTCGTATGGTAATCCTGATTATGAAGTTGCTGTAACAACAATGACTGGTGATCTATTCATTTTCGTTGATGGTGACTTAGATTTCAATGCAAATATACTAAAAGAAGACATGACGGGTTATATCTTTGGCGAAACAACCATTGTCCTTGAGCAAGTAGGCGAGAGCGGCGACACTAAGAACGCTATATACACAACTGGCGGTATCGCAGAGCAAATAGGTGATACATTAACAAACGGCTTTGGTATTGAGGGCATTGAAAATGTTCTTCGCCTTGAGCAAAAGAATGTTAATGACAGCGAAAGCGATGTTAATAGCGATGATACTATAGACGCTTGGGCAAATCCGCATTGGAGCATTCAAGGGGATATTGATATTAGTGCAGACGAGCATGAAAAAGTTGATAGCAATATCGAATTTAAGGCTGACCAAGAGCTATACATCCCAAATGAAGCTACTTTAGATGCTCCTAAATTCTTAAAAACAGCAGTTACTAACAAGGGCTATATCGTTACTAAAAAAGATGACTTAGCTGCTACAAATGATGCTGATGCTAACATTTCAGATGTTTCCGATATTGCTAACAGAATTTATCGTGTTGATACAAGCGCATTAGTGAATGCATATTTAGATAATGATGTTAATAAATCCGAAGCAACTTATGAGCAGTATTCAGAACCAGATCCAGCTTTAGTTGAAGGAAATGCTAGATATGTAGAGTTCTTAGGCAATAAGCTTCAAACTGGCAGCCTAATGTGGGGAGAAGCTCTTGTAAGTAGCTTCCCAATACCAACAGGTACAATAGGCGAAAGCACTTACGCAGCTTCACTTAATTACGTACATAAGTTTGAATCTGTTCCAGCAACTGTTGTAACAAGAGGATATGCAACTGACACTGTAAAAGTAACAATCGTTGGCGAGGGATCACTTCATAATGTATTCTTCAAAGACACAGACAACACAGCAAACTTCAAAACAGATTCTGTTGAGCACGGCGGCACAGTTGCAAAGCCAGATACTCACCCAACTAAGGAGGGTTACATCTTTACTGGATGGTACACAGAGCCAAACGGTGAAGGTCAAATCTTTAGCTTTGACACTAACATCTATGGCGACTTAACTCTATATCCATACTTCGTTCCTGATAATACTAATGGTGACCCAGTAATTGAATGGACAGTAACTTTCGAGGACGAGGACTTCACAGACGAAGAATACTACTTTGAAGATTCTGTTCCAAGTGGCGAGAGAGTAAATGAGCCAAAAGACCCAGTGTCAGAAGATCCTAACAAGGAATTTGTTGGTTGGTATGAGAACGATGATTTCACAGGCGATCCATTTGACTTCAACGATCCAATTACAAAACCAACAACACTATATCCAAAGTTTGAGGATAAGACTGATATTGCAGAGTCAAGTGTAACTGTTCACTATATGAACAAACCAGATAGTGAAGACAATGATATATTTAAAGAAGAAATATATGAAGATTGGAACGTTACAATTGCAAAGCCTCAAAGCTTCCCTGCAGATGAAAATGGCGGAACTTTTGAGGGATGGTATACAGATAAGAATGGTGGCGGATGGCTATATAACTATGAATATAGCATTAGAGGAAACGACCAAAATACTACACTATTAAGGCTATACCCATACTACACATACACAGTTGGTTTCAATGCAGATGATCCGCATTCTGATAGCACATATCCTGATGAACTAACAGGCATTGGCAAGGGAGAAGTAATTCACATTGATAATGATGGCGGTACAAATTCAGAATTTGATGGAGATTATACTGTAACTGGCAATGTTACTATCCCTGATCCAAAGAGAGACGGCTTTATCTTCGTTGGTTATGAAGTAACAGAGGACGGAGACGGCAATAAAACATTAACTGCTAAATGGGAAGCAGTGGACGGATATGATGTAACATTCAAGAATGAAGATAATGTAACTGATTATCTAGTTAAGGAAGTTGCTCCAAACGCTTCTGTTTCTGCTCCAAACCTAACAGATCCAAACCACCCAAGCAAGCCAGACCACAGCTTTGGCGGTTGGTACACAAAACCAAATGGCGAGGGACAAGAGTTTGACTTTGACACTGCTATAAACGCAGACATCACTCTATATCCTTACTTTATCCCAGATGAAGCTCAAAAATGGGAAGTTACATTTGAAGATGAAACTAGCGACACCACTGATGGCAACCACTACCTAAAGGTTGAGGTTGAAGATGGCAAGCAAGTAAACGAGCCAAGACCTCCAGTATCTGAAGACCCTAACAAGGAATTTGTTGGTTGGTATACAGAGGATGGTACTCCTTATGAGTTTGGTGATGAAGTAACTGGCAACTTAACTCTATTCCCTAAATTTGAGGAAAGCTCAGTAATTGAAACTAAATATGTTAATGTATGGTTTGCGAACACTCCAACAGAAACTCCAACAGCAGAGAAACACTTTAAACATCAATATGTTGAGAGCGGAAAAGCTGTTCCAGAGCCACTAATGCACCCTGAGCTTGGCGGCGGAGAGTTTAAGTTCTGGACAGAACGACCAAACGATCCAACAACTAAGTGGGACTTCACTACAACAATATCAACAGACAAAGTTCTATATCCATACTACACATACACTCTAGGATATGGAAAAGACGATCCAAACTCAACTAATCCAACTCCAGGCGAAATTCCTAATTTAGAGTATGGCGAAGAGGTTATAATTGATAATGACGATGGCAATCCACCAACGAAACACACTGTAACTGAAAGCACAACTCTACCAAACCCAACAAGACCTGGTTATGAGTTTGAGGGCTATGTTGAAGGTGAAGATGGAGATGGTAACAAGACACTAACAGCAGTTTGGGATAAGGACGAAAATCCAGACCCAGACGACGAAGATGACGGCGGCGGAGGCGGCGGAGGAAGCTCCTCAACACCAGAATCTTCTAGCGAAGCGCCAGCATCTTCAAGCGAAGCTTCTTCTTCAACACCTCCTACAACTCCTGTAACTCCTCCATCTTCTAGCCAAGGCGGTTCAACTCCTCCAAGCTCAAGCGAAGATGAGAGTTCAGATGAAAATGAGGACGATAGCTCAAGCATTCCTCCATCCTCTTCCGAGGATAGCGGATCTTCAAGCCAAGTTGATGATGGCGATGACAACACAAGACCAACAACACCTCCAGACAGAGTTGTTGTTGAAGGCGGTAACATAGGCGAGGGCGGTTATGAGTTCGACGAAGATGGAAACCTAACTTACATCGACCTACCAGATGGCGAATATGATATTCTGCTTGAGTATGAAGATGGTACATACGAGGGAACAATCATTGTTGATGGCGGTATTCCTCTTGCAGCAGGACCATTTGTACTGCAAGGCAGCTGGAGCTTATTCGATCTTCTGATGACAGTTCTTGGCTTAATATTTGCTATTATTGCATTTAAAAAGCCAAAACAAGATGAAGATGAGGATGAGGACAGAACAGAAGGACAAGAAGAAGAATCTAAGGCTAAGCGTCGCAGAGTGACTAAGTTACTGATAATGCTTCTATTCTTTGTAAATGCAGTTCTATTCTTCTTCACTCAAGATTTAACTCTACCAATGGGCATATTTGATAACTACAGCATTATATTTGCTGTAATCGCAATAGCTCAGCTTGTTCTACTATTCTTTACTAAAAAGTCTACAGAAGAAGATGATGATGCTAAGGTTCAAAGAGCTTAATATCTAAATTTAAAGCTCCGACTGATTTTTTCAGTCGGAGCTTTTTATGTTTTCTACAATCGGCAATTTTTGCGAACGGACATTGATTTGAATTTTGTATGACGGTGCATCGAGCGCCGTACTCAATGGTCATACAAAACTAAAAATAACATAGCGAATTGTAGCGGCGACTAGTAGTCGCCATTTGAAACTATTTACACAAGGCTATAATTATCAACAGATTTTAGTGTGAACGCAATGGCGGTCATGTCGTCGTTGTGATAGCCTGATTTTCTGTAACTAGCCGAAGACACCAGATGATCAACTATTTCTTGTAGAGTCTTTTTCCTTATCATTCTAAGCTCAGACAATATCCACGTTTCGTCATTCTCTGAAACTCCGTCTGATACTATTACAACAATATCGTCCTCATAAATCTTTGAGCTTCTCGCATCAAAAGACACATCTCCTAGTATGCCAGCTGGCAGAGCCTCAGACTCAACTAAATACACCCTATCCTTTCTTATGATATAGCTAGCCACTGCGCCAGCCTTGAAAAACTCTGCCTCTCCATTATATAAATCAACCACACAGCAATCGACTGTTGCCAGCCTTTCTTCTGTTGATTTTGCGAGCAATGCGGCATTTATTAGCTTTAGTGAAGAGTTAGGGTCGACACCAGCCTTATATAGTTTTGTTAGCAGAGTTGTGGTCATAATTGAATCGACTGCTGCCTTTCCTCCTGTTCCCATGCCGTCGGAAAGGGCTATCATCAAGCTTGTATCGTTATCTACAACAGAAAAACTATCTCCACACCATCTCTCGCCTGTTGCAGATTTTGTGGAGGAGGCTATTTCAGCCTTAAATGCTGGCTTTGGTGTGTATAGTATTGTTGCTGTGCCTTCGTATAGGCTTTCTCTTCCTTTGTTTAGCTTTTCGCCAACTATAGCCCCCATAACCTGCTCGAGATTGCTTTCCAAAGCCTTGTTAACCTTAATTGATGGAAGGCGAAGCATGATTGTTTTTAGTCCGCTCTTATCCTCATAGCAACTTGCAACGGCATCAAGGTTATATTTTGAGAGCATTTCAGTGACTTTTTGGCTGTTTTCTCTATCAAGCTCTCTTATCTCATCAATTTCTTCTGCCGTCCTTTCTAGTATAGAGGCAACTCCATCAAACTGCCCAGATACAACAGTTCGCATTTTAGAAACCTGCCTTTTTTCGCTGTGATTTTTAATGTAAGAAAGAGTGCGTCCTGTCACAACTGTTGCCATTCTATCAAGCTGTCCGCATCGCTCAATATGCTCAACTGGAAGCTCGTCTATCCTAACATGTCCGCAAAGCTTAACATCAGAAATCATTCGCCCTATCATTCCCATAGTATCATTGAAGTGGCTTTGCCAGCAAACAGCTGAGTTTTTGCATCGCTTGCAAACTTCATCTGCCGATTTTGAATATATCAGCTCGCTCTCATCTGCATTTGATTTATCTATATAGCTGTTTATTTCGCTTGTTAGTTCTGCAACTTCTTTTAGTGCAGTTGCTGTTTCGATTAGCCTTGTTGTTGCTAGAGAAAGCATGTTAGGGTTGCTTCTTGAATTTTTATCTGCTGCATTAAATATAGCCCTTGGAAGGCAGATGGCGATAGTGCTTGCAATAGAAAACTCTATCATTGATGGCGTTAATGACAGCCTGCCAGCCACAAGGTATGCTGTCCCAATGCCACACAACATAAAAGCAAGAGCCGAAACTATCCTTCCAACACCCTTAAAAGCGGAAGAAACAACTGCTGCCACAACAACAGAAACCCCAACATAGGCATTCCCTGTCACCAATAATGGTATCATCGCTGCCCCAGACACTATGCTAGAAACAGATGTTGAGGAGCTTATAGCTGCGCCACACGCAACAGCTATAATTGCCACCCTGCCAAGAGATAACTGCCCTAAGCTTAAACTGCACAATCCCGTTGCGACAATCACAGCCGTTGTCGCTGTTGCCATCTCCCCAACCTTGCCACAATTCTTCGCCGAATGCCTATATGTAACTATAAATATATAACCAGCTGTTGTCGACATGATTCCCTCGGCAATAATCAAAACAAGACTAGATAGGTTTAGCCCTAAGTTAATGGCGACTATTGCTGTTGTTGACATAACAGCAAAACCACCAATCAAAGGATCCAACCAGTTATACTGCTTATAGTCAGCCGCCGTTACTGCCCATCTTAGGCAGATAACTAGCAAAATGGCGGCTAGATACTGCACATTGAAATTACCTTTAGGGGATAAGAGATAGCCTATTCCTGCCCCAACAGCGCTACAAAGAGTATACCGTCCTTTACTTGCTGCAACTGCTGCCACCCCAAAAGGAGCTATACCATCTGTTATGCTACAAAATGCCGCCATTGCCGAGCAAAACATGACAGCTGCATATCCCTTTACCTCCGAAAACTCATCACTCATCTGATTTATGCGTGACTTTATCTCCACAACTTCTATCATTTTTAACCATCCCTTTCTTTTAAAGGCGCAAAACAACCAATATAATAAAGGCGGAATTTGCGACTATCCTTTTAATTAAAATTAACCATATTTTACCATAAGTTTGTTGTCTTAAAAGGTCGTAAATAGGGGATGCAAAAAATTTTGTAAGAAAATAACCATAGCTTTGGGTTTAAAGCTATGGTTAGATAACTTAACTACTAAAATTACATTTAATTATATGTGTATAATTACTAACGAAATCAATTTAATTGCTTAAATTACTCTTGTATAACAGGTTTATTTACAAAATAACATCATTTTATATAAAATTAAATGACGTTTTAGTTACAAAAATGCTTGACAATGTAATTTTTATGTGTTATTATGTAGTCAAGAAAGCAAGATTAGGAAAAATAATAGCTGATTTAGTTATTATAACCTAATGTATATGAAACAAAATGTAACTTTCATCATGAGGGAGGTATTATCATGAAAAGATTATTAGCAACATTAACATCATTAACAATGGTGGCATCATTAGGAACTGTTGCGTTAGCAATAGAAGAGGCAGATTATAACCAATATTTAAGAGTTGGTGGAGGAAGCAGAGAGGCGCTATACTTCTCAGACGATGTGCTTTATGAGTATGATTTTGATGATCAATACATCGCTTATGGTTCATCTTTCTACTACCCACTATTAACTGCTGGTTCTCCAATGGTGCCAGCGAACACATTAGAGAATGAGGATGGCGAGCCTGTTGGTTATGTAGAGGCGAATGTTATGGTTTCAGATTATGACTACATTCGTGGTATCTCTATTAGAACTGATTGGGAAGAGGGCAGAGAGTTTGCTGGAAAGCCTGAGATAGTTAAGAGAAAAGTTGATGGTATTGATAGTTCTGTTAGCGGCAGCGTTAATATGGGTGTTGAATACAGAACTCAAAACTATAGAAGCCACGACGGCGAAAACTATAGAATTACTGACTACTACGCTGTTGGAAATACTGTGGGTGCAGTTATCATTTCACCTGGTGGTGTGGCGCAAGATTCCACAGGTGCAGCTCTTGACCTAAACAGCCTAAGCAAATCTAAGGCAGAGAAGTATTACTACTTCCTACAAGTTCCAACTGTTAAGAAAACAAACGAAACTGACACAAATGATCTAATCGGAACAATTGAGCTAAGAAGAAGCGGCGATTTTGGCGTTTCTGGCGGCGAAGTTGAGATAGATGTAAATGTTGAGCTTAGATATAAGCTATCTGACAACATGACAATTCACGATACTGAAACTTTGCTAGAATTTGATGATGACACAGAAGAGTGGATCGATTTTGAAGCTCATCCATACAGCTACTTCATCATTAACACAAACGGCCAAGACGATATCGTTGCTAAAGTAACTGATACTTACAACGAGGATATCGGCGATAAGTTCCCAAAAGCAGACTTGCATTTCTTCAATGGTAACTACGCTGTTTTTGATAGAACAGGCGAGCTAACTCTATCTGAAGATAGTTTCTACAACAGCGATGAGCTATATTTATACGCAGTTGATGAAGATGGTGAGATTTCCTTTATCGCAGATTCTGATTCTAGCATCTACGACGAATATGAAGAAGCATTTAAGATTAAAACAAGAACTTTAGGTGTATACATAATTTCTGATACAGAACTTGACCTTGTTGAAGAAGCTCCAGCTGTAACGCCAGCTCCTCCAACAACAACTGTTAAGCCAAATCCAGCGACTGGCGGCAGGGCATAATCAAATTAAAGTTTTTTCATAAATTTCCTAAAAAATATAGTGCAGATTTTCTGCACTATATTTTTTATTGATTATTTTCTTTTGGTTTTTTATAAATAAAAGAGCATATAATTGTTGTTAGCGGGATGGAGAATAATATGCCAAAGCTTCCGACAATTGCTTGAAGAAGCTCTACTATTATCATCTCATTGTTAAACAAGAGTATTGTTGAGCTATTGTATGCAACTAAAAGCAGGGTAACTGTCAGCGAGCCTCCAATATAAGCTAGCACAAGCGTGTTAGCCATTGTTCCCATCATATCCTTGCCGATATTAAAACCAGACTTCATTAACACAATAGGGGTTGGGTTTTCTGCTGTTTGGCTGATTTCATGAAGAGAGGAAGCAAGTGATACAGCGACATCCATTATAGCCCCCAAAGCGCCAATTGTAATTGAAGCGAAGATGATAGCCTTTAGGTTAATTGGGTTGTTTGGGATGAGGTGTTGCAGATACATAGCCTCTTCATCGACTAAGCCAGTTAAGCCTAGTGTTATTGTCATGAAATGAGTCAGCGCCCCTGTTAATATAACGCCGCCAGCGCAACCTAGTATTGCTGCAAAGCTTTTTCGATTTATTCCGTTTAACACTAATATTGTCATCAAAAGAATGTATATACAAACTAAAGTCGCCCAGAAATATATATCTTTACCTGAAATTATAGCTGGCACTAAAACTGCAAAGATAGCATAACAGGTTAGCGCAAGAGAAAGAAGGGCGTTCCAGCCTTTAGTTCTGCCGAAGATGATGATTGAAATTCCGAATAAAAACGCTAAAATCCACACACCATCAACTCTGACATATTCCGAGAACATCCAATCAATATTTGATTCCATGTCAAGATTTTCGAGCATAATTATTTTATCGCCTATTTCAATTTCCTTCATGTTGGAAGAAGAAAAAACGCTCACTATCTGCGCAGCTGTCACCACATCGCCTTTTGCCATGCCTGTTAGAAGTTCTGCTTCAAATATTATCATGACATCTGAGCCATCAGCCCCAGCAATTTGGCTGGCAGTTGTTGTTCGTTCTGTTATGCTTAGTATTCGAGCTTCTTGAGCTCCATAGTCAGTTCTTCCGTGAATCATAGAGAGATCAGTCGATACAAATCTTGAGGCTAAAAAAACGATAGCTAATGATACTATAACTATCATTAGATATTCTATATTATTTTTTGTTAGTAGTTTTTTCAATTTTTCTTCCTTTCGCAAAAAGAGTATACACAAACAATGCTAATAGCAACATTGTTATTGGGTTAAAGAATAGGTTTATAATTATATTGTCAGCCGATCTTGCAAGCGATAAAGCCCTCCTTAAATGTTGGTCAATCATAGGGCCTAACACAATTCCCAACACAACAGGGGTTACAGGATACTCTGCTTTTCTCATAATTAAAGCAAGCAGACCGCAACAAAGCATTATTATTACATCAACTCTGCTAGACTGTGTTGAGTATGCGCCTATAACCGATAAGATAATAACCACAGTGTTTAGATAGGCTGGAGGTATTGTAACCACCTTTGAAAGGGCTGGGGAAATTGTTAGCCCTAATAAAAGCATAAACACACAAGCTATTATCCCTCCAACAACAATAGTTATAAAAAGCTCTGGAGAGCTTGAGATAAGGCGAGGTCCGGGAGTTATGCCGTGTATTAAAAAGGCTGATAGTATAACAGCTGTCACAGCATCACCAGGCACTGCAAGGGTTAGCAGAGGGATTAAAGCTCCTCCAATACAAGCATTGTTAGCAGCCTCTGAAGCTACTATCCCTTCTTCTGCGCCTTCGCCAAAAGGGGTTTTAGGTTGTGTGCGTTTTTTTGCTCTGTCATACGAAATTAAAGAAGCGACAGGAGCGCCAGCACCAGGCAAAGCCCCCACAATAACTCCAATCATTGAGGATATTATGCCAAGCCTAAAATGCTTTTTTATATCCTTTGGAAAGCTTTCCCTAACAAAAGCCTTTGCCTTTTCTGCCTTTAGGCTAGTAGTCAGTTTGAAAAGCACTTCGCCCATCCCAAAAAAGCCAATTAGTGCAGGAGTTAAGGGAATGCCAGCATTAAGCTCAGATATAGAAAAGGTGAAGCGAGGAGTTCCAACAATAGGGTCAATCCCTATAAAAGAAATTAACAGCCCTATAACTGCTGCGACAGCCGCCTTTTTCTTATCGCTTGAAAAGGAGCTTGTCGCCGTTAAGCCTATAACGCCTAAAAGGAAATAGTCCATAGAGGAAAACTCTATTGCAATAGTGCCGAGCATTGGGGCGAAGAGGGCTAATATCAAGAAGCCAAAAACACCGCCAACAAAGGAGTAAACAGCTGCTATTGACAAAGCTTTATAGCTTTCGCCTCTTTTCGACATTGGATATCCGTCTAAAGTTGTTATAACAGAGCTTGGCGCTCCTGGTATATTTAAGAGGATGGCTGGGATTGCCCCAGAGAACACACCCGATACATACACACCTATAATTAAGCCAAGAGCGGAATAAAAATCCCATGTGTATGTTAGCGACACTAAAAGGGCAGTCGCCATTGTAACAGAAAGCCCAGGCAAAGCTCCAACAAGCATTCCGCCTAAAGAACCTAGAAATAGCATTGCTATAAAAAGGAACATTTGTTCAGCTGGCATTGTTTATTCCTCCTTTGTTAATTGTTGAAATAGTGTTGTTATGGAAAATATTGAAGTCGTTAAGTTGCAGTGAATTGGCTTTTATTGTAAAATAATGCTGATTTATTAGCTTAAAATGCAAGATTTGAAATTTAATTATTCATAATTTTATATAAAATAATAATTATCTCGTTGAAAACCTTGTGGAAAGTGTGGAAAACTATTTTTATTTACAAGCTAACCGCAAGAAAAACATCAAATAATATAAATAAACTGCAAGATAACATTAGTGAAAAAATGATTGATTTTTTCGACATCTCCCCAAACAGCCTTAAAAGCAGAATAGAAATTATTGTGGCTGTTATTATAAAATGTAAAAATTCGCTCAATACTATATATAGTATTAACACAAGCAGAATAGCTAAGGGCAGCTTTAAATCAGCGAGGCGAATTTTCTTTCTCTCCCCCTTAACAAAACCCAAACACAACAACACTAACCCTGCTATAAATGGCATTATAGCAGGGGATAATAACAAATCGCCAGAGTATGGCAGCCTTGCTGAATATATAATTATTAAAATACCAGCTATAATCTCCATAGCTCCTCCAATTCATAGTTTAAATAATCTCCACTGCGTTCTGTTTAATTTAAGTGAAGAGGTAAAAGTGAATAGTGAATACTGAAAAGTGAATAGTGAATA
>CAYJEV010000043.1:0-14683 GCA_964369265.1 uncultured Oscillospiraceae bacterium | reverse complement strand
GCCACTCCAAAGGCTGTTTAGAGGAATAGTTAATGGCGAGTGTAATAGAATTTCAAAATGTCACAAAAGAATACGAAGAAGATGTAATTGGAATTGAAAATGCGAGCTTTTCTATTGAAAAAGGAGAGTTTGTATTTTTGGTGGGGAAAAGTGGAGCTGGCAAAAGCACAATACTAAGGCTTATTGCTGGGCAGTTATTAGCGGATAGCGGTGAAGTATTTGTGGATGAGGAGGATGTTTCTAAGCTAACCTCTAAAACTCTGCCGCATTTTAGAAGAAAATTTGGGACTGTTCAAAAAGAGCATGGATTTGTTTCAGAGCTAACTGTGTATGAGAATATAGCTCTTGCAATGCGGGCGACATCACACACTAAAGATATTATTGAAAAGCGAATTGACCAAACCCTAAACACCATGGGCATATTGAAAAAGCGAGATAATTATCCAGATGAGCTTTCTGGTGGAGAGCTTCAAAAAGCGATGATAGCGAGGGCAATAGTTCAAAATCCCTCAATTATGCTGTTGGATGAGCCAACCGCTAATTTGAATAGTGGCGCAGCTTGGGATGTAATGTGTTTGCTATCTGATTTAAATAGGTTAGGTGTTACTATGATTGTCACATCTCATTCAAGAGAGCTAGTTAGCATAATGAAAAAACGCGTTATGACTATGGTTAGTGGCAAAATTGTGTCCGACGAAAAGAATGCAATATACGACTACAAAAAAATGGACATTTATGAGGAGAAAAAGGTAGCTGATGAGCGAATTAGGAATAAGAACAGACGAAACTAAACAATTACTATCACTAGTGTCAGCTGTAATAAACAATACAGAGCTACCACGAATTGATTATAGGATTAGCTGGGGACATATACTAAAAACAGCTGAGGTAAATAGCCTTCAAACCCTTATGTACTATACTGTTATAGGGACTCGCTTAGATACATCGCTAAAGAAAAAGTTTGAAGAGAGCTTTCATGCCGCTGTCTACTCTGTTGAAAGGCATGCAAAATTCCTTCCAGTCCTTCTCCATAACCTTGAAAGCAATAAAATACACGCTTTAATTTTTGATGATTTTGATTTAGCTGGTTACTATCCTAAAAAAGAGATGAAAAATGTGGATAGTATTACAATTTTAGTTGATAAAAACAAAGAAGAGAAAGTCGAAACTCTTCTTGTGGGTTTAGGTTTTGAAAAGAAGAAACAACTGCAAAAAAATCAAAATGAATATTATAAAAACCCTGGTATAAATATAGTTGTAAAGAACAAGATGTTTTTTAATGAGAGGAAGCTTTCAAAATACTTCTCTTCCTCGCCAAAAAGCTATGACGAAATGGAAAATAAGGCTTATCTTCATGTATTTGACAATGAGCAGTATTATATATATTTAGTAACAAAGGCGGCTGATAACTTTGTTAAGGGGAAGCTTAGGGCAAGAGAGCTTGCTGATTTATGGTGCTTTTGTAGCGAGGCAGAGTTTGATAGGTATTTTATAAGAGATAGGCTGGAGTATTTAGACTTGTCGGAGTTTCATAAAATGCTAATCAGGCTGATGGAATGTTGGTTTGGTGGAGTTGTCTTTCCGATAGATGATAGGGAACTATATGGAGTTGAAAGATATATATTATCTGGAGGAACTGAAGGTCAATCGGCGGCTGGACGTTTAATTCCGCTTTTAACAGAGCTTGCTGATATAAGAGAGCTAAGAAATACACCAGGGGTAAACTGGATGTTTCCTCCTGTTGATTACATGGCAGGAATGTTTGAAACGCTAAATACATACCCATCTTTGCTGCCATTGTTTTGGGTGTATCGTTTGTTAAGAGCTGCTGTGCGCTCCTTTATTTATCGCTTTAGAAAGATAATTTATAGAACCAAAAATAGATGGATAAGAATTAAGCATAAATTCCTTGACTTTATTGACGGAGTTAATGATAAAATAACTAATAAGGGCAATAAAGTTAAAGATTTTATAAGTAAATCCATTAAAAAATAAAATTTTACTTAATTTTTAAATAAAACTGTCGATATTAAATAATGAGAGTTTAGAAGAGGAGGCAAGCTATGATTTCAATAGATAAAGTGCATAAAAATTATATAAATAAAACAACAATGAATACTGTTACAGAAAAAGCTCAAAAAAGTGAGGCTTCAACTGGTTCTTTTGATGAAATCGTTATCTCCTCAGCTAACAAGAGAATTGGCGAGGAAAAGCAAGCTGTTGAGGGTATGGCTAAGTCTGTTATTGGTGAACTAAAGCAGTCAACTGATAGTGGAAAGTTAAAAGAGCTTGAAAGAAGAATTTCTGAAGGCAGCTATAAAGTAGACGCAGATAGATTGGCTGCAAAAATTATATACTCAAAATAAAGTGAAAGAGGATTTGTGATGAACGAATTTAAAAAAGTTATTGATGAAATGACAGAAACTTTTAGATCCTTATCGACTTTAGCTCAAATAAAGCTTAATGCTGCCACTAAAAACAGAGTGGCGACAATTGAGGAATGTATGGGCAAAGAGCAATCTTTAACTTTAAAGTTAAGAGGGCTTGAACAAAAGAGAGATCAAGAACAAAAAAGACTAGGGTTTGAGAATAAAAAATTCCAAGAAATACTCGCTGATATTTCAGAAGAGGAAAGAAGAGTTCTAGTTCCAAGTTTTGAATTATTAAGTCGTGAAATACAAATCTTCCAAAGCATTAACAACGATCTTTCAAAGGTTATTAAAGTTAATTTAAGGCAAATTGAAAAAAGCATTGAAGAGAGATACGGCAAAGAAAAAAGCGAAAGCATAAAGAAAGATGGTAGATTTACCAATAAAAGCATATAGGAGGATGGACTGATGATTCGTTCAACATTTTCTGGATTTTCTATGGCATCAACAGCTCTGTTGTCAACTCAAAGGGCGATAGACGTTGCTGGTCAAAATATATCTAATATGAACACAATCGGCTATACAAGACAAAGGCTTGACTTTGCTAGTATTAGCCCAACTGGCTTGAGTGCGAGTACAACACAAGCTGAAAATAAAGTAGGTCAAGGTGTAATGATGGTGGGTGTAACGCAAATTCGTGACCCATTTCTTGACATACAATATAGAAATCAGCTTTCTGAAGTTGGAACTGCCGATGCAATGGATGGTATACTTTCAAGAATTGGTGATATCTTCGATGAGGCAGATAGCACCGCTATTCGTGCTGCTTTTAATGATATTATCTCCCAGCTTAACGCTATGGCATCCCCTTCAAATGCTGGTGATAGCAGCTTAGATGCTGTTGTACGTTCTTCATTTGAGGTGCTTTTAAATTTAGTGCATCAAAATAGTGCAGAGCTTGATGCTCTATCATCTGAGCTATATGACAAGATGAGCGGCACAACTATTCCTGATGTAAATGCAGTATTAGAGAATATTGCTTCTCTAAATCAAAGCATAAAAAACAGCGAGGTGCTTGGTAATACAGCACTAGAGCTAAAAGACCAACGAAATTCACTAATTGATGAGCTTGCGACATATCTTCCTATAGATGTTAAGTATAATAAAGTTGATATTGGTGCTGGAGAGATGGTAGATGAGCTTCTTATAACTTTCACAGACACTAATAATGTAACTCACACTTTGGTTGATGATGCTGCCTTTTCTTCATTCCAGTTTGGAGGAACAACCCCTCCATACACATTAAATATTATTAACCCTGTTGATGCTACTAATAACGCAGTAGATATAGCTGATTCAATGCAAGATGGTGTGTTAAAGGGAAATCTTGATATGATGAATAAATCAGAAATCTATGATGGCACAGACATTAAAGGTATTGGATACTACGAAAAAACTTTTGATTTATTCGTTAACGAGCTTGCAACAACAATGAATGACTTAAATGCAACTGTTGATGCAGCTGGCAACACAGTTAGAAACGATCTTTTCACAGGAGGTCCTCCATTTACAGCAGATAGCATTCAAATTTCAGATGCTTGGAAGAATGGAACTATTCAGCTAAAGACAACAACAGAAACAGATCCTTCCTCAACAGCATATGATAATATTTTGGCGATGGTTGAGGCTCTAACTTCAACTGACTATAGATTTGAATACACAAGAGCAGATGGAACTGTAGTTTCTCCATTTGAGGGAACAATCCAAGAGCTATATGATAGCATACAAAACACTCAAGCTATTGATAGAAAAGCTTCTGCTTCTCTTTTAGCAAATCATGTTGCTGTGCTAGAGTCTATAGCTAATTCAAAAGATTCTATTTCAGGTGTAAACCTAGATGAAGAAACAATGGACTTAATGAGATATCAACAATCCTATGGAGCAGCATCAAGGCTTATGACTACTCTTGATGAGATGCTTGATAAGTTAATAAATCAAACCGGTGTAGTTGGTAGATAAGGAGGAATAAAATGCGTATAACTACAAATATGATTAGAAACAACTTCCAAAGCGGGCTTTATGATTCTTTAGGCGCATTAGAGCTTACAAGATATCAAACTTCAACTGGAAGAAGATTTGAGCATTCCTATCAAGACCCAATTTCATCCTCTCAATCTGTGCTGCTAGAGAATAGATATGCTAGAAATGAGGACTATATAAGGGCAACAGAAGATACTCAAAAATGGCTTGACTCTCAGGAAGATGCTATTTCACAAATAAATAACATTGCAAAAGAAGTTGACAAGAACTATTCTGTTGCAGCTGTATCTGATACAAGCGTTGCTGGTAGAGGTGCATATGCAGCAACATTTAGAGAACTACAAGACTCTATGATTTATTCTTTAAATGTTAAGTATGGTGAAACTTATGTTCTTGCTGGAGAAGACGGCTTGGAAGCTCCTTTTGCTATCAACGATGCAGGTGAGGTAACTTTCAGAGGGATAAATGTTAGTACCACTGACCCAGATGAATTGCTTCAGCTTGAAGAGATGGCGAAAGAAACCTCTTTTGTTGATTTAGGCTTTGGGTTGACTATCGACGAAACAACTGGTGAGGTTATGCCAGCGACAGCTTTTGATGCTGCATTATCAGGGCTTAATGTTGTTGGTTTTGGTACAGATGCTGATGGCAATCCAGAGAATATGATAGCTCTTTTAGGAGATATGGCTGAATTATTAGAGGCTGATACTTTCGATAGAGAGCAATATGAAACATTGTGGACTAAGTTTAGCGGTGGTGCTGAAAATGTTAGAGATGAGCTGACAGCTATTGGAGCAAAAAGCAATCTGCTTACTGAAACTCATACAAGGCTTGAGAATGAAAAAATAAACATCACAGAACAGTTTGATTCAGCTGTTAATATAGATCCAGCAGAAGCTATAACAGACTTCTCATACGCTATGTATGTTTATGAAGCGGCACTTAAAATTGGCAACAATATTTTAAGCCCATCACTACTTGATTATTTACAATAATAGGCAAACAGAAAAAAGCGAGGTAACTAGATATGGAACAACTTATAAAAATAACAACCGTACCGATCGAATATGAGTTAAAGATTAATAACGCTAGAACTGAGCGCAAAAGTTCCACAGCAGAAATTGAAATTAGCCGTACTAAAGGCGGACTACAAATGCGTAGTCGTCCTATTAAGGTTAATATCGATACTTATGATGCACGAAATTCAGTTGTACCAACAACAAAGGTTTCAATTGAACAATCTGCTTCAAAAGGCAAACAAGCTGCTTACAGTGCAACAGCTCAGTTTGCAAGCGAAGGAAAAATTCTGTTAAGAGCAAAGATAGGCGCTGGCTCTGAAACAATAAACAATATTATTGCAGACAGAGTGGCTCAACCAACGGGGGATTTTAAATTGGCTTTTTTACCAACAACAGGTCCTAACATTGAATGGGAAGCTCCAGAGCTTTCAATTCAGTATGAAATGGATAAATTAAATTTTGATGCAAAGATTAATAACGGCACAATTGAGTTTATTCCTGGTAGCATAGATTTAACTGTAACGCAACACCCTGATGTACATATTGAATATACAGGAGAACCTATATATGTGCCAGCAAGCGCTGCTGAGTTTTTCTCAGGAGAAGTAATTGACGTTAAAGCATAGAATGGAGAAATAATGCATGGTTAAAAAGAAACTTGACCCAGCGTTATACCAAAAGTCAGAACTAATAATATTTGAAGATGGACTGTTTGGTTTTGAGGAGTTTTGCGAGTATCTTCCTTTGCCAATAGATGAGGGGAATAATGATATCTTATCTTTGCAGAGTGTCGATGATGAGGAGCTTTCATTTATAATTATGAACCCTTTCACACTATTACCAACTTACTCACCAAAACTTTCAGAAGAGGACTATAAAAAATTAGGTAGTGATAAAGAAGAAGAGCTTTCTTATTACACAATTTGTGTTATAAGCGAGCAGATTGATAACAGCACTATCAATTTGAAGTGTCCAATAGTTGTTAATGCAACTAATAGAAAAGCTATTCAAACCATACTTCAAACAGAAGATTATTCCTTTAGGCATTCTTTCAATGAGCTTAAAAAAGGGAGGTAATAGCAGATGTTGGTGCTTCAAAGAAAAAAGGGGCAGACACTAATGATTGGCGACAATATTAAAATAACAGTTGTCGATGTTACTTCCGATAGCGTTAAATTGGCGATTGATGCTCCGAGAGATATAGCAATTCTTCGTGAAGAACTGCTAGAAGCAACAATGGTTAATAAAGACTCTGTTGCTCATATTGAAAGCCCTGAAAAAATGGAAAAGCTTAAAAACTTACTAAATTTCAAATAACAAAAAAAGCAGGTTTTATCATGTGACCTGCTTTTTTATGTCATAATTCGCAATAAAAATGAATAAATTATTACCAAAACTAATTTATTTTCCCGGAAGTACTTGAAAACTAATATGATTCATAGTATAATGCGAAAGGAATGAGATATAAAAACTAATTATATAGGAGAAAGTAATGAATAAAAAATTAACTAACAAAGGCTTTACTTTGGTAGAACTGATTATTGTTGTTGCAATAATTGCAGTTCTTGCTGGTGTGTTAGCTCCTCAATATTTGAGATATGTTGAAAGAGCAAGAGAATCTAACGACTTGCAGATTGCAACCCATCTCATGAAAGCTGCGACTGTTGCAGCATCTGATCCAAACACTGGTGTTCCTCCAAATACAGAGATTTATGTTGTCTGGGAAACGGATGAATTTGATGCGAATGATATTTCGGGACGTGTCTATGTCGACACAACTTATAACATTTCAAATCCAGGAGATTTAGAGTTTGAGAGAAAGCTAATTGAAGCGATTGGTGGAATGATGTCTAATATGACAAGTGATGGGACAGTTGACCCTGAAGATATGTGGGGAGCTAGCCGTCCATATCATTATATCGGCAAACCAGAGTCTTCTGCTGCAACTGCTCATGACTTTAAGTTTTCAGTTAATACTTCAACTGGCATTATTCAGTTTTATGCAGATAAATATAGACCAACTCCAGTAATACCAGGTACAACTGAGTATCCTTGGATAGATGTAATAGGTGTAAATCCTTAAAATTAAAACCTTCTAGTCAATAAATGATTAGAAGGTTTTTATTTTGTAACTAATAAAATACTATATTTAATAGTAATTATAGTATTTATTGTTTGCGATAAATAGCAATATTGATATAATAAGAGTTACAAATTCTGAGACAACAACAGCCAGCCAAATGCCATCTCCCCCCAAAATAACAGGTAGGAGATATAACATAACTGATTGCAGTGCAAAAGTTCTCATAAAAGAAATGAATGCAGATACTTTGCCATTGCTTAGAGATGTAAAAAAGGCAGAAGCAAATATATTAAGTCCATTGAAAAGAAAGGAGATAGAATATAGTGAGAAAGCTTTAACTGTTAGTTCTAATAGCTCTTTATCATATCCAACAAACACACCACTCATTGGTGTTGCATACACAACACTTAAAGCTGTCATAATAATAGAAACAGTTGTTACTAATATCGCACTCTTTTTTAAAACACTCTTCAACTCAAAATTATTTCCTGAGCCATAATTATAAGCAACAATTGGCGAAAATCCTATAGTATACCCTATAAAGATAGATGCAAATATAAATGATACATACATAATGACACCATAAGCAGATACACCATTAGCGCCAAACATCTTCATAAGTTCAAGATTATAAAGTATGCTAACAAAAGATAGGGCGATATTATTCATCATTTCAGAAGAACCATTGCTGCAAGAATTAAGCATGACCGCATTGCTCCATTTTGGTTTAACTAACTTTAAGTTGCTGTTATTTTTCTTTGACTTGAAATAAAACAAAGGAATGACACCACCAACAACTTGGCTGATAGCTGTTGCATATCCAGCGCCTGCTATACCCATTTGAAACTCATAAATGAATAAATAGTCAAGACCAACATTTATTATGCCAGATGCAATTGAAAGATGCAAACCCATAGAAGGTTTGTTAGCAACAACTGCAAATACCTGAAATGCTACTTGGAGCATAAAGAAAGGCATAACTGCAAGCATAATAACGCCATATGTTATACAGTCCTGCAGAAGCTCTGGCGTTGCCCCTAGCATTAAAGCAATAGGTTCGATATATATTATGCTAATGATACCGAGCAAAGTTCCTAAAACGGCAATAGAGGATATAATTAGCGAAAATATGTTATTAGCCTCATCTTTGTTTTCCTCTCCTAAGGATTTGCCAACTAAAGCTGCTCCGCCAGTACCAAGCATAAAGCCAAAAGCACTTATAATCATAATAAATGGTATGGTTAAGTTTAATGAAGAGAAAGCATTTTTGCCAACAAAATTTGAAACAAAAATACCATCAATGACTCCATAAACTGAGGTTACTATCATCATTATGACAGAAGGAACTGTGAATACAATAAGTTTTTTATAGTTAAAGTGATCGGATAATTTAATCTGCATGTTTATGCCTCTTCCTCTTGATTTTTAATCAAAGCCTCGACTTTTGTGCGAAGGCTGTAAATTCGCGTTTGGCTTAATTTAATAAATACTTCTCTTTCATTTTCTTCTAAATCTGATAAAGAGCTTAGCTCAGCATCAATTAGTTTAGTAATATGCTTATCAAAAAAAGCTTTTCCTTTGTTAGTTAAATGAATTTCTTTAATTTTCTTGTTTTGTTTAGATACAATCATTTCTGCAAACTGCATATTAACTAAGCTTTTAACCGCTGAATTGATAGTTTGCTTGCTAATATGAAGCTTTGAAGATAATTCGGCTTGTGTTATAAAATGCTTATTAGTATCAGCCATCACAAGCAGTACCCACAATATTGTTTCAGATACCCCACAAGCAAGGGCATAATCAGCATATACTTTCTGCTCTACATTAAAAAGCTCATTTAATCTATCATTTTGTTGCTTAATGTTCATTAAAAAATTCCCCTTTAGTATGAAATCGGACTTATTGCGCTGTTATATTATAGTACGAAATCATACTATTGTCAAGTCTATATTGCAACCTTGTTAAAAATAGGTTATAATGAGAATAATTAGTGCTTATCTATAACAAAAATGGAGGTAATTATGGGAAAAGTTTGTGTAATAACAGGCGCGACAGGCGGAATTGGGTATCATTTGGTTTCAGGTTATCAAGGTGCAGGGTATAAGGTTGTTGGCATTGACATAACAGAGCATAGAGCACTTCCAGCAGGTGCTGAACTATATATTGCTGACATTAGCGATAGTATGGCAGTTAGCAAGGTGTTTGAGGATGTTATTTTAAAATATGGTGGGGTTGATGTGCTTATTAATAATGGCGCAATTAGCAAGTTTAGCAAGGATGTAACAGAGATAACGCCTGAGGAATTTGCTAGAGTAATCAATGTTAATCTTTGTGGCAGCTTTTACACAGCTCAACAGTTTATAAAAGCTAATGAAGGCAGAGAGTTTGGCAGAATAATAAACTTCTCTTCCACTAGATGGCTTCAAAATGAAGCAGGCTGAGAGGCTTATGGAGCGAGCAAGGGCGGTATAGTGTCATTAACAGCTTCGCTTGCGATATCCCTTTCAGGCAAAAACATAACAGTAAATGCAGTTAGTCCAGGCTGGATACATACAGGCGAGGACTATCAAGAAGTAAATGAGGCTAGCAAACATGAAATACCAATAAATAGAGTTGGAAAACCTCAAGATGCGGTTAATTTATGTTTATTTTTATCAAAAGCAGAAAGCGATTTTATAAATGGCGAAAATATTGTTTTAGATGGCGGTTCAGTTAAGAAAATGATTTGGGAATAGGAGATAAGAAATGATTTATAGCAACATAAAAGATAATTCTAAAAGGGCAGATTTTGAAACTTTAGTTTGGGATATAATGAGAGGCTATGAAGCTCAGGGTGTGGCTGTTTCTATAATTGGAAAAGACAAAACTTTATATAGAAACTTCTTTGGTTATAAAAATGCAGAAGAGAAGCTTAAAATTGATGAAAATACAAGGTTTGGAATAGCATCAATTTCAAAATCTTTTGTTGCGCTATCAATTATGCAGCTTCAAGAAAAAGGAATAATAAATATTAAAAATCCTGTTTCCATGTATATAAAAGGTTTTCCAGATGATAGAGTTACTATCGAACATTTTCTTTGCCATTCTGGGGGCTATTATCCTGTTTCAAGAACAACTGCTTCTAAGATTTCAGAGGAGCTGTCTTTAACTTCAGATGCTAATAACGATCTAGCTTATAGTGAGGACCTTGCTAAGAGGGGCGTTGAGGTAATACTTGACAAGCTAGCAAAGCAAGAAAGGCTAGGCGAGCCTGGTGAGTTTTTAAGCTATTGCAATGATGGTTATGGCTTGCTTTCAGAGATAGTGCATTTATATGGTGGAGAAAGCTCTTTTGCAGAATATGTAAACAAAAATATTTTAAATCCTCTTAGCATGGACAGAACAACAATGGAGTTTATATCTGTAAACAATGATGATAATGCTACAATGCAGTATACTCATAGAAATGGTAAGCTTTCAGCAGAGAAAGATTATCACGATAACGCCTATGCTCTCATGGGGGCTGGTGCTGTTAAATCAACAATAGCTGACTTAGAAAAGTATGTTAGGATGTATATAAAAAAAGGCTTAACTGAAAATGAGATCATTTCCGAAAGCTCTATTTATGAGATGGTTAAGCCTCGTGCTTACTATCGCCATCAGCAATATTATGGATATGGGATTTCAACAAACCATGTAGGGCCAGTTACAACTATAGGGCATGGTGGAAGTTTAACAGGAGTGTCATCTCAGTTTATATGGTCACCAGAGCTTGAGGTAGGTGTTATTGTGCTGTGTAATACAACGGCAGTGCCTGTATCACTAATTGCCGATAGCGCTATGAGATGGATTGTCGGATTGTCACCGAAAATGCCTGAACCGCTTGCTGCAATTAAACTGGACGAAGGCATACGCAAATCTGCTATAGGAAAATACTGCTCAGATGAAGGGCATGAGATTGAAATATCAGAAAGAGATGGGAGAGCTGTTGTTTCTATTTTAGGCGAAGAATTTGAAACTAAGGCTGTTTTACCAAACCTATTACAGGCGAAAATTAAACTAAGTTATTCAGAAATATATCTGATGATGAATAAAAAGTGCGAGGTTTGGGCTGTTAGATTTGGCGGAAGAATTATAAAGAAGGTATAGTGAATATGGAATTTAACTATAGTGAGGTTGCTAGTGGCGCTGTTGCCCACGCAAAACAACTTGGCATTGAAACGCTTGATTACACAGAGGAAAGTGTGAGAGATGTTGAAATTATAATGGAATACATTCATAAATATATAGACACTCTAAAGCAGCAACCAGAACAGCTTTGGAGCTTTGCGGAGCATTATGGGGTGTACATTGGCGAAACTATGCTTAGAAATGGTTTAACGAAGCTTGGTTTTAGTTGGCATTTTGACGGTGAAATGCATGTTTTAAAGAGCAGCGACACTAATGTTATATCGCCAATAACAAAGGTGTATAAAAGAATTTGTAATGGCTCGGTTGATAATGTGTATACATTTTATAAAATTGCTTTAGATATGGCAAATGGGAATACTCCATCAGAAAAACTGCACAGGGCTATTAATATTGAGATGTCGACAAATCAAAATGTTTTAGATATGCCTTATAGTAAAGTAGGCGGATTAATAGATTTTCTAAATGATGGGACATTGAGCTGGTTAAAGCTAACATCTCATGATGGATATTTGCTTGTTAGCAATAGCAAAAAAGGGTTTACTATAGAGCTTAATATTAGTAATAAAAATGAGCCTTTAAAAACTTATCATATTACATCAAAAGAAGAGCTTAGCTTAGATAAGCTCAAAGATGTTACACTTGAGTATTATAAAAACATAACCGAAGAAACATTTTTAAACTCTGTTATACATGAATTAAAACTTAATATTTAAAATGAAAAAAGTGATGTGAGCCAATGTACCAACCCTCAAAAGTTAGATCTAAAAATCTAAAGATAGGGAAGCTGTACAAATTTCACATCACTTTTTATACATGGTTTTATGCATAAGCAGAAGTTTGAGGGTTTTTCTTTAGATGAGAAAGGTTAGTTACACTTAGCATTTCATCAGTTGCAACATAACTTCCCAAGGCATAAGTTTCATAAACATACGCATCTCTATCTTTATCATACTGTGTCTTTAAAAGTATGATATCATCACCAATAATCTGATAAATAAATTCTCCACTAGAAGCGGGAATGATAAGAGTCACTTTTTCGTTAAACACAGGTTTTGACCTAAAATTAAAGAAGTTCATTTCGATATCAGGATTTGTAAAGATTACTAGACTGTTAGGCGTTGTTAAAAAGCTTAAATCAACATCCCACATATCGTTACACATAAAGTATAATGATAAGCTAGAACCAAACTGCATTCCCACTTCCCCAGTATGTTCTGATGCTTTGAAAATAGGAGAATGCTGATCATAAACATATAGCTGAGTAGAAGTGGAGATGTTGCTGTTTAAAACAGTAATCTCAAAAGGCTGATAATGAATATCTTGAATTACCCTTTTGCCAACAGTTATTTCTCCCTTATAAGTAGCGTATGAGTCAGTTATTTCAAGCTCTATAAACTTAAAAGCAACCACAAATTTATAACCCAAAGAAGTTATTTTATCTTCATCAAAAACCTCAATATACTCAATGGAAGGGTAGATAGGTGCATCAAGCAGCTCGTCCCATTCAATAAAGCTTCTAAATCCTGATAGTTCATAAGATAAAGTTGCACCAACAATTTCGATATACAGCACACTATTCTGCGAGAAAGGCTTTTCGACTAAACCATTGTCATTTTCAATAAGGTATGGAACACTACCTGATTCCGAAAGATAAAAATTTTCTCCGACAATCGGCAAACTTGAAGCATCATCAGCAATTATTTCAGATGCAAGGGCTTTAAATGGCGCTAAAAGTATAAAAACGCTAAAGATAGACAATAATATTTTTTTCAATTTATCAACTCCTAAATTCTTTGCTTTTATTATACTTTATTGATGGATTAAATACAATAGGGGGAGGGCAAGAGTTATATCTTCAAATGCTATCAGACCTATGATAAATCAGTGCCATTGATGATAATTTTAAATGTGCAACCTAAAAATGAGGCAGCACGTCGACAAAGCTGCATTCTTTCGATATAAATACCAAAATAATCTAAGGCTGTGCAGATACTCTCATCAATGCTAAGAACAAGCCTAATTAGCTTTTCATCTTTTATAACTTCAAGATCGGCGCTTAAAACAGAATAGTTAACTCTGTCGTGTATATCAAATTCGGAGAGATCAGTTCCTCGGACTCTTGAGCGTCTAACATCGCTTTTATCAGCTAAGATTAAAGCTGCTGTTATTTCGCTAATTGGATTTGCTGTTTGCTCATCATGGTTGCCAATTGCTGAAACTATCCTTACAATTTCGTCAGTTGGCATTCCAAGATCGGTTAGTATTTTAAAAGACATAATAGCAGAGCTATGAGCGTGGTCATAGCGATTGATTAAGTTTCCAATATCGTGCATATAGCCAGCAATTTTTGCTAAATCCGCTGTTCTCTCATCATATCCAAGCTCTATAAGGACTTCGTGCGCAGTCATAGCAGTTGTAACAGTGTGGGGATAGGAGTGCTCTGTGTAGCCAATAATCTCTAATGCTCTGTCAGCAGCTTGAATATATGTTCGTATATCTTTATTATTTATTATATCACTACTAGTTATCATTTGACTTTACCTCTTTCTTTATGTTAAAATTTAATTATAATCATATGCTTATTATAACATACTTTATCGAAGATAAAATGTAAAAAATGTATTAATTATACGTTGACAGAGTGAGTGGTATAATACTATTATATTATCTGCTTGACTTGCTAGAAAGGAAAGGTCATAATTATGGGCAAACGAAAAACAACAACACTATTAAGCAAACTATTTGGAAGGGCAGCAATAATTGGAGTATCAATATTAGTTCAGTGTTTATTTTACTTGATGCTAATCTTATATCTATCTAATGAAGCGTTTATTATTAACTATGCTTTGCAGCTGTTAAGCACAGGAGTTGTGCTTTACCTAATGAATAAAAAGGATAATCCTTCCTACAAAATTCCTTGGATAATCCTAACTCTTTCGCTACCGCTTGTTGGCGGAATAACCTATCTATCTTTGGGAAATAAACATATCCCTAAAAAATTA
>CAYJEV010000042.1:2485-14809 GCA_964369265.1 uncultured Oscillospiraceae bacterium | reverse complement strand
AGTTTAATGATAAAGTTTTGCAAACGACCTTAAGTTTGGTTTATACATAGAGAACATAACAGCTTTCACATCAAAAAACAATACAGGCACAAAAACCTCAAGTTCGTACAAAGCTGGGGTGTGTTCATGTGAAAGCTTAACTAGACCATAAACAGAGGAATGCACTATCCGTCCTCACCCATCAAGTAAGCGGAGCGGAGCCTTGATGGCAATAAAACCATATGATTTACACAAAATTAAAATGGCGACTAATAGTCGCCGCTACAATTTGCAATGTCATTTGATATTTTTCGTTAGGGTTGCTATTTGGCGAGAACATAGGGTCTCACAATATCATTTATGGTTTTAATATAGAAATGTATTCAAATAAAATAAAAGCAAGTAATTTTAATAATATAAGAAATGGAGAAATATAATATGGAACTTAAACAACTTGAGGCATTTGTGGCGGTTGTGGAGCTTAAAAGCTTTTCAGCAGCTGCAAAAAAGCTTTTCCTTACCCAGCCAACAGTTAGCTCCCATATCGCAACCCTTGAAAAAGTTCTTAAAACAAGGCTCATTTTAAGAACTACAAAAAGCCTTTCTCTCTCTAAACAGGGCGAGAAACTATATTCCTATGCAAAAGATATGCTAACAATTCGAGATAGCATATTAAGCGAGTTTGGTGATGAGAATAGAGAGCAAGTTATTAGAATAGCTGCTTCAACTGTCCCATCGCAATACATACTCCCAAACATCTTATCAGCTTTCAAAAAAGAACACCCAAAAGTTTCCTTCAATCTGCTTAGTGGAGATTCTGATATGGTGCTATCTAATATTGAAAGTGGTAATGCAGACTTTGGTTTAGTTGGCTCGACAACAAACAGTGCAAATTTTAATTTCCTTCCTTTCTCAGAAGACAAGCTCGTTATTATAACACAAAATAATGATGACTTCCCAGATATCGGAACGCTTTCGCTAGAAGAAATCTTTAAGCACCCCTTTATTTCTCGTGAAAATGGCTCTGGTACTAGAAAAGAATTTGAGAAATATTTAACTTCGCAAGGCAAATCATCTGAGGACTTAAACATAGTTGCTACAATTGATAGTATTGATGGCATAAAAAACGCTGTTGTTAGCGGACTTGGAATTGCAGTTCTCCCTCTTATTGCAGCAGAAAACTTTCATAAACTTGGGCTATTAAAAGTATTTTCTTTAGACAATGCGCCAATTCAAAGAGAGCTATTCATTGTTAGAATGAAGAGCAAGCCGCTCTCTTCAATAGCGATTAAACTGATTAAAGAAATCAGAAAATTTGGGAATTAAATTAGCTATTGACAAATCAAAATATCAAATATATAATAAAACTGTATTATATAAGACAGTTTTAGGGGTGTTTATTGTTATATGAAAACGAAATTCAAAAAAGCTCTGCTCGATTGTTTCCTGTTTAAAGATGTAGATTCAAAGAACTTTTGTAAAAACGAAGGATATTTTGCCTTTAAAGAATTTTCAAAGGGCGACAAAGTATTTTCGGAAAACAAAGAACTTTCAATAATAGTTAATGGTGTGGCTGATATTTATCAAGGCAATGTTTTGCTTAATAGTATTTCTGCTTCTGAGGCTTTTGGTGTAACTTTGCCTTTTAGCGACGAAATGTTAATAACAGAAATAATTGCTCATACCAATCTAATTATTGCAACTATATCTTATAATAATCTTATGGCGCTTTTTAGAGAATTCCCTCAAATAACAACAAACTATATTAATTTTTTGTCTGATAGAATTGTATTTTTAAATAAACGCATTCATATCATGACAAACAATGACCTATCCTCAAGACTGTTGGACTTTCTTTTAAATGCCTCAAAAGATGGGGTCGTTGAAATTAAAGAAGGATATACAAAACTTGCCTCTCGCCTTAATATTACAAGGCCTTCACTGTATCGAATTTTTAATGAACTCGAACTTGAAGGAGTAATCAAAAGAGAGGGTAAGATGATATTTATGCTGGATTTAAAATAAATCAGGCATAAATAATAGAAAACTATTTACTAAAAAAGAGGAGTATGTTTATGAAAAAGTTTCTTTCAATTCTAACTATGTGTTCCCTAATTTTAGCTGGCTGTGGCGCAGCTGACACTGCATCTTCTAGCGAAACTGCTAACCCTTCAAGTGAGGCAGTTGTTTCAAGCGAAGTCCCAGCTTCTAGCGAGGTTGCTAACGAGCCAACCTCTGAAAATGCTGAACCACTTAAAATTGCAGCTCTTAAAGGCCCAACAGCTATGGGTATGGCTAAGATGATGGCTGACAACGAGGGCGAGTATGAGTTTATATTAGCCTCTGCTCCAGACGAGCTAACAGGCTCTATTATTCAAGGCGAGCTTGATGTGTCTGCTGTTCCAGCTAACCTAGCAGCAACTTTATGGAACAAAACAGAAGGAAAAGTACAGCTTGTAGCTATCAATACTTTAGGTGTGCTATACATTGTTGAAAATGGCAATACAATTAGCTCTGTTGCTGACTTAAAAGGAAAAACTATCTACGCAACAGGCAAAGGCTCAACTCCTGAGTTTTCTCTTAACTATGTATTAGAGCAAAATGGCTTAGTTGTTGGCACTGATGTAATGGTTGAATACAAAACTGAACACGCTGAGCTTGCAACACTTCTTGCGGCAGATAAAGCAGCTATTGCTCTTCTGCCAGAACCATTTGTTACAACTGCAATGTCACAAAACGAGAATATTCGTGTGGCTCTTGATTTAGGCGATGAGTGGGTTAAGGTTTCACCAGACAGCAATATTGTAACAGGCGGATTGGTTATTCAGTCCACACTTCCAACCGAAAAAGCTGAACAATACGCTAAGTTTATGGAAGATTATGCCGCTTCAGTTGAGTTCATGACAAACCCTGCTAACATTTCAGAAGCTGCAAAACTAATTGAAGAAGCTGGCATTATTTCAGCTAGTGTTGCTGAAAAAGCTTTACCAAAATGCTCAATAGCATTCATTACTGGCGACGAAATGATGACTATTACAGACAGCTATTATAATGTTCTATTCACAGGCAACCCTGCTTCTGTTGGCGGAGCATTACCAACAGAGGAATTCTATGCAAAATAGGCTTAGTAGCAAGCCATACAAAAGGTATTTAATAGGAGGAGTGTTTTGGCTTTTTGTGTGGCAGATGCTGCACATTGCCATTGACTCCTCCCTTTTGTTGCCCTCTCCTGCTGAAGTATTTCTTGTAATTTTAGGTTTTATACCAAATCCTGATTTTTATATTATAGTGGCTTCTTCTTTCTTCAGAATATCTTTAGGAGTTTTAATAGGAGCAGTAATTGGAGTTTTATCTGGAATAGGAATTTACTATAGCCCTTTGCTAGAGGCTGTTTTAAGAATTCCCCTCTCTGCCATAAAGTCAACTCCTGTCGCTTCATTTGTTATTTTAGCCCTTGTTTGGATTAAATCTAGCAATCTATCTGTATTTATTGCCTTTTTGATGGTAACGCCAATATTCGCAGAAAATGTTAGTACAGGGCTTAACAGCATTAGCGAAGAGATAAAAGAGATGGTAAGGGTGTATAAAGTCCCTATTAAAACGCAAATCGCAAAAGTTTACTATCCTTTCTTGTCCCCATTCCTAAAAAATGCTATGAGATTATCAATAGGCTTAGGATGGAAGGCTGGAATTGCAGCAGAAGTGCTTGCTGTGCCAAACAATTCTATAGGAACTATGCTATATAATTCAAAAGTGTATTTAGAAATGACAGAGCTTTTTGCTTGGACGATTGTGATTATACTAATTTCAATGCTGCCTGACATTCTTTTTTCTAGAGGAGCAAATAAGTTTGAAAATAAATCTCAAACTTAATTATTAAAAAGCCGTTTTTCTCGTCTGCAAAAAGCAGACAACCGAAAAACATGGCGCATTTATGACCATTTTCATGGTTGTTTTGTGCCTTCAGTAGAAAGGAATGGTCATAAACATGATAAAATTCAATAATGTTAGCTTTTCATATGATAGCAAAAATATCCTCGAAAGCTTCTCATATCGCTTTAAAGAAAAAAGCAGAACTGCTATTATGGGCAGTTCTGGAATTGGCAAAACGACATTACTAAAACTAATCTTAGGCTTAGTTTCGCCAACTAGTGGGGATATAGAAATAGATAAAAATATAAATATATCTGCTGTATTTCAAGAAGATAGGTTACTCCCTCATCTGACTGTGTTTGAGAATATAAAGCTAGTTTCTCCGAGCATTACAAGAGATGAAGTCATAGAGCTTCTATCAAAAATGCTTCTCGACACCAATGTGATAGACAGCTATCCAAACAGCCTTAGTGGCGGTATGAAAAGGCGTGTTGCTATAATGAGGGCTATAATATATAATGGCGATATATTCATTCTTGACGAGCCATTTAAAGGATTTGATGAAGATACCAAAAAGGCTGTTGCTAATTTACTTAGCAATGCAACAGAGAATAAAACTTTAATTATTGTAACCCATGATAGCTTAAACGCTAGCTTACTAAATGCTGAAATATTAAATATGAAATAGAGCCTTGCAATATTCTTGCAAGGCTCTATTTTTATGAGGTTATACAAAACTTGGATTATTTGAGTAAATTGAAAAGTTTAGGCAACAGTAATATCCTTAAAGATTGTTGTGCCGCCTGGTGTTGTCCAGAAGCCTTCAAGATTCTCTTGAACAAGCATTACTGGCTCATATGTGAACATTGGAAGCAGGTATGCCATCTCGCCAATTGCATATGCTTCAATTGCATGTAGTGCCTCTGCATACTCAACTGGGTCAGTAATATTGTAAGCATCTGCTACCATTTGATCATACACAGGGTCGCTCATTAGTTGTGAGCCGTCCATTTGAGCATCAGTTGTGAAGATTTGGAAGTAGTTTAGTGGGTCTGTGCTGTCGCTGTTACCATAACGGCTTGTTTGGAAATCGCCATTATCAACAAAGTCATAGAACACACCGCCCTCAACTGCCTTTAGCTCAATTTCAACATGGATTTGTGACCAGAACTGTTGAAGCATTTGAGCAACGTCGGAGTTCATTTGGCTGTTTGAATATAGGTACTCAAATTTTAGTGTGTTATCAGCGCTGTATCCTGCGCCCTCCATTAGGGCAATAGCTGCGTCTAAGTCGTACTCAAGATAGCTTGCTTCACTTCTAAAGTCACCACTAACGCCTTGGAAACCATAAGGAATTAAGCCATTTAGTGGAGTGATGTAATCTCCAGCGCCTAATACCTCAGCCATTACTGATTTATCAACAGACATAGCTAAAGCTTTTCTTACATTAACATCCATTAAAGCTGGAACTGAATTTTTAGGTCCTGTATTGATTGTTGTGAAATGGCTTGAAGTGTATGCACCTGCTTTGTAAAGCGTGTTTGCATAGTCAGCATTAGTTCCTATATCGGCAGAAACGGAAGTTGCAATGTCAAGTTCGCCAGCCTTAAACGCATTTAGTTGAGCCGCTGAATCTGTCATTACAAGATATGTTAGCTTTTCTAAAGTTACATCTTCTGCAAAAATATAGTTATCGTTTTTAACACATACAACGCTTTCCTCTGGGCTGATAGACTCAATCTTAAATGCACCTAGAGATGGGAAACCGCCTTCAAGTGACCAAGTACTTTCATGCTCAGGAGCAAAGTCAGCTCTTACAGGAGTTTCAACACCGCCAGTAAATAGCTTTAGGAAGTATGGGCATGGAGATACAAGAGTAATTTCAAACGTTAGGTCATCAATAGCCTTAACGCCAACATTCTCCATATCTGCAACATCCATTTGGTTAGCATTTGCCTCAGCTGCGCCAACAATGAACTTGGATAGGTTACGAACTGCGTATGAGTTTGTTGGACCATAACCGATTGCACGCTTTAGAGTATATACATAGTCTGCGCTTGTTAGTGGAACATCATCGCTCCATAACACACCCTCTTTTAGCTTAAATGTATATACTAAGCCATCTTCGGAGATAGTGTATGAATCGCATAGAGCGTTTGTTAAGCTGCCATCAGCCTCTAATGAGAATAGGCTTAGCATTGTGTTTGCTCTAATGTAACCCATTTGTGTTGTACTAATTAGGGCTGGGTCTAGTGTTACAATTGTTGAGCTTACCGCTGTTGTTAGCTCTTGAACTGCTGGAGTAGCTTCAGATGTTCCGCTTGAAGCTGCCTCTGAATTTGCTGCTGAACTTGCTGTGTCATCGCTGCCACAACCAGCTAGTAGCATAGAGCCAACTAACAGTGCTGCGACAATCTTTGAAAAAATAGTCTTTTTCATGTTATTCCCTTTCTTAAATCATCTCATAGTTTTTATGTTTAACTGTAATCCATACAGCTTAAACTCTTAAATTATATTGCTTTTAGCTTAGTACAAATGGCAAGCAACTTGTCTGTTGCCAACATTTTTAAGCTCTGGCTTTATTTCAGCACATTTCTCCATCGCCTCTGAACAACGTGTTCTAAAAGCGCATCCAGTCGGCACATTAAGCGGAGATGGTATCTCATCATTCAAGGCAACTATTGGTCGGTTTCTCATTGTTTTTGGGTCTGGAACAGGAATTGCACCTAAAAGCGCCTTTGTGTAGGGATGCATTGGGTTATGATATAGCTCATTGCTATCCCCAACCTCAACTAAGTTGCCAAGATACATAGCTCCAATTCTATCAGATATATGCTTAACTGCACCAATATCATGGGCGATAAACAAATAACTAATATTTAGCTCATCTTTAATCTTTTGAAGCAGATTTATTATTTGTGCTTGAATTGAAACATCAAGCGCTGAAATTGGCTCATCACACACAATAAACTTTGGATTTAAAGCAAGCGTTCTTGCGATTGATATACGTTGCCTTTGACCTCCAGAAAACTCATGAGGATATCTTCTGATATGATCGGATTTTAAGCCTACCACCTCCAAAAGCTCTTTAACTTTTTCAGCTCTTTTTTCTGGTGTTGAATGCAAATTATGTATTACCATAGGCTCGGCAATTATCTCGCCAACTGTCATTCTTGGATTTAGTGAAGCATATGGGTCTTGGAATATCATCTGCATGTCTTTTCTAAATTCAACTAAGGAATTTCCAGACAGCTTTGTTATATTCTCACCTTTAAAATAAATGCTCCCCTCAGTTGGAGAATAAATATTGACTAATGTACGCCCCAGTGTTGATTTTCCGCAACCGCTCTCGCCAACTAAACCAAAGCATTCATTAGGATATATTTCAAATGAAACATCATTAACTGCCTTAACAGTTTTCTTTTCTCCAAACCAACCGTTCTTAACTGGAAAGAAGGTTTTTAAGTTTTCTACTTTTAAAATAGGCTCACTCATCTTACCCCTCCTTCTGCATTAACCAACATGCTGTTTTATGCGTTTCCCCTAAAGCTGTGACTGGAGGAAGCTGAAGTTTACAAATCCTCATCGCCTCTGAACATCTATCAACAAATGGGCATCCAGCTGGAGGATGTAATAAATCAGGCGGCGAACCAGCGATAGGTCTTAATGGTTCATCGGTTTCTGGATTGTTCACACAGCTTAAAAGTCCTTTTGTGTATGGATGTTTTGCAGAATAAAAAATTTCGTCTGCTGTGCCTGACTCAACTATCTTTCCGCCATACATTATATTGATTTTATCGCAACTTGAAGCAACAACACCTAAATCATGAGTTATTAGTATAACAGCTGATTTAAGCTTTTGTTGCATGTCTTTAATTAGCTGAATAATCTTAGCTTGAATTGTTACATCAAGGGCTGTTGTCGGTTCATCTGCTATTATAAGCTTTGGATTACACGCAATAGCCATTGCAATTATAACCCTCTGACGCATTCCTCCTGAAAGCTCATGAGGATACATCTTTAGCCTCTCCTCAGGTGAAGAAATACCAACCTGCTCTAACAATTCTATTGCCTTTTGGTGGCGTTCTGTCTTTGTGAGCTTTTGATGGTTAATTAAAGGCTGTGTCAGCTGTTGCTCTATTGTTAAAACAGGGTTTAGAAAGGATAGTGTGTCTTGGAATATCATTGACATTGTGTTTCCACGAATAGACTGCATCATTTTTTCCCATTTAGCATTGCTGTCTTTATAAGCAACGGGAGATATCTCCTCACCATCAAACATGATGCTACCATCAACAATGCTGCCATTATCGCTAAGAAGCCCCATCACAGAATACATAGACTGGCTTTTTCCGCTGCCACTCTCCCCTACTATTCCAACAATCTCTCCTGAACTAACAGATAAATCAATTCCTCGAACCGCTTTTACAATTCCTTGCTCTGTGAAAAATTCTGTTTTTAAGTTTTTTATCTCTAATATTTGCATTATTATACCTACTTTTTCTTTGGATCAAAAGCATCGGATGCTCCATCACCAATAAAATTAAGTGAAAGCATTGTCAGACAAATCGCCCCAACAGGCCACACTATCTGAATGAAGTTGCTCTCAATTAAGCTCCTCGCCTCATTTGCAAGAGTTCCCCAGCTTGCTGCTGGAGCGGATATACCTATACCAACAAAGCTTAGAAAAGCCTCTGTGAATATCGCTGAAGGCACTAACAAAGTTACATTTACTATAATAGGACCCATGCAGTTTACTATTAAATGCTTGAATAGTATTCTTGATTTGCTTGCACCAAGAACATATGCTGCAAGGGCAAATTCCTGCTCTTTTAATGACATTACCTGCGCTCTAACAGTTCTCGCCATTCCAATCCAAGAGGTTAGGCAGATACCTATTAAAACAGATGTGACATTTGAGCCAAAAATTAGCATTATTAGTATTACCAAAAGAAGGTTAGGAATAGCGTATAATATATCTACTATTCTCATCATAATCAGATCAGTTCTGCCGCCAAGATAGCCTGCAATTCCCCCATAAACAACCCCTATAACAAGGCAAATAAAAGCAGAAGAAAAGCCTATAGCCAAAGAAATTCTAGCGCCATACATAACCCTTACAAAAATATCTCTCCCAAACTTATCTGTTCCCATTGGATGTTCGGAGGAAGGCATTGCGTTTCTGTTTAGGACATCCATTTGATCAAATTCATACTGAGATAGCATCGGAACTGCAATCGCAAGTATAACCATTACCACAAGAAATATAAGCCCAACTAAAGCCATTCTATTTTGCTTAAATCTTCCCCAAGCATCCTGCCAATATGTTCTAGGCTCGGTTACTATGCTTTCGGCATTTTTCTCCTCATCTAAAAGAGGGAGGAATAAATCTTTATCAATTGTTGTATCAATCATTATTTTGTTCCCTTTCCAGTTAGGTTAACTCGTGGATCTAAGGTTGCAACTAAAATATCTGTTATAATGTTAGCAACTATTATAAATGCACCAAACAATATTGTTAATGCCATTATCATTGTGTAGTCACGGTTTGAAACACTAGTAACAAACTCTGCACCAATTCCAGGAATTGAAAATAGGCTCTCAATAACAAAGCTTCCTGTTATTAAAAATGCAAGAAGTGGTCCTGCGTATGTTACAACTGGGATTAGGCAGTTTTTAAGCCCATTTTTGAGAATAATTGTTAAGATTGGTGTGCCTTGTGATTTTGCTAGCGTTATATAGTCTTGCTTCATTACCTCTTTCATGCTAGAGCGTACTAGCCTAGCTACCATTGAAACAGGATACAAAGATAAAGATAACGATGGTAATATGTAGTGAGCTGGCGTTTTAAGCCCTATTAGAGGAAGCCAGTCTAATGCAACACCAAATATTATCATTAGCATTAGCGCATATAGAAAGCTTGGTACACTAACTCCTAAAGTCGCAATTAACATAACTGTGTTTTCAATTAGCTTGCTATTTGTAAAAGCAGCGATAATTCCAAGCGTTATGCCAATAATCATCGAAAACACAAAAGCAACTGCTCCAAGCTTCATTGTTTCTGAAAGAGTTCTTGCAATAATATCAGTTACATTTGTTCCAACCCTTGTCATTGATTCTCCAAAATCACCTGTTAAAGCGTTCCTTAGATAAATCATAAATTGCTCTGGAATTGATTTATCTAAATTGTATTGAGCCAATAATTGTTCTCTAACTGCTGGTGTCAGCTGAGAGAGCTGCCCTCCAAATGGCGAGCCTGGTATTATCTTCATTAAGAAGAATGTGATAACTGCTAACACAAATAATGTAAGCGCCCCAATTCCTATACGTCTTGCGATATATTTTAACATTCAGTTTCTCCTAGCCACTATGCATATTATTAAAGCTTTATTCGCTTTTTCATTATAATACTTTATATTTATTCATTTGTCAATAGTTTTTTTGATTATTTATGCGTGTTTATTCAAAATTATATACAAAAAACCGATTGATTTTATTTCAAAGATATGGTAAACTTATTCTATTAAAAATTTTAAGGAGGCATATCATGACACCAGTTATTTCCACAGATTTAGGCAAATATCAATTTTTTAGTAGTTTACTTGCTTCGCCAAAAGGAGATTATATTTCCTATATTCTTTCTTCATTTGATGAGAAGGCAAATAAATATAAGCATAAAATAAACCTAAAACCAACAGGCGAAGGCAAGACAATCGTTGTACCTAAAAGCAACTCTTACAAAAACTTTCAGTGGTACTCTGATGACACACTATTATTAAGCTTAAAAAAGCCTTCAAAACCTAATCATACCGACTATGTTTTTTATAATGTCAATACTAACAAAATTAAAGAGGCTTTCACTATACCTCTTTCAGTTATTTCAATTCACCCTGTATCTAATGACAGCTTTATTGTAAAGGCTCTTGTTAATACTAACTATGAAAGCTATGATGAGGAAAAGGCAAACGAAGATTACATCAAAATTAAAGAGCTTCCTTTCTGGGACAATGGAGCTGGCTATGTGAGCGGAATAAGAAATGTTCTTTATCATTTCACACCTTCAACAAACAGCTTAAAAGCTATTACTGAAAAGAACTTCTCTGCTTCAAGTGTCAGTGTAAACAAGGCTTCTGGCATGGTTTACTTCACTGGTGAAGGATATGAGCAGATGCTAGAAATGGAAAACGGACTCTTCTATTATAATGCTTCTACTAAAAACACAAGCACTATTGTTCCTCAAAACACAATGAGAATATCTAAAATCCAGCTTGTTGGAAATAGCTTGTATGTATCTGCAAGCGAAGCGCTTGATAACTCAAGCATTAAGCCTTGTTGGTATATTCTAAAAAACGGAAAGCTTGAAAAAATATATACTCACGAAGAAACTGTTGGTTGCAATGTAACAACAGACTGCCGTTTTGGCTCTTCTTCTGCTACAGCTAACTACAATGGCAATCTACTATACATTTCAACCCATGATGCAGTTGCTGATCTTGGTTTGATTGATGAAAAAGGCGAGTTTAACCGAATCCTGCCTTTCAAGGGTGCAATTGATGGTATTGCAACAATTGAGGGCAATGTCTACTTTACTGCGATGAGAAAAGGCAGACTTCAAGAGCTGTATATGTTTGATGGCAAAGAAGTTAATCAACTTACAAAGATTAACTACAAAGCTCTATCTGGCAAGTATGTTGGCTCTCCTGCACCATTAACATTCAAAAATTCTGATGGCGTTTCCATTGATGGCTGGGTGCTAAAGCCAATTAACTACAACCCAAACAAAGACTATCCTGTGTTGCTATCAATGCATGGCGGCCCTTGTGTGGCATTTGGAGATATCTTCTTCCACGAAATGCAGATGCTTGCTGGTCTTGGTTATTTTGTTATCTTCTGCAATCCTCGTGGAAGCGATGGCAAGGGAAATGAGTTCGCTGATTTAAGAGAAAAGTACGGCGATATTGACTTTAACGACTTTATGCAGTTCTGCGATAAAGCACTTAGCAGATATCCAGCTATGGATAAGTCAAGATTTGGTGTGCTTGGTGGAAGCTATGGCGGCTTTATGACAAACTGGATTATCGGACACACCGACAGATTTGCTGCTGCTGTTTCTCAGCGTTCTTTCTGCAACATTCTAAGCGACTTTGGCAACAGCTGCATTGGATACTCCTTTGACAGAGAGCAGTTTGGCGGTACTCCTTGGAGCGATGCTGAAAAGCTTTGGAACAACTCCCCTCTTAAATATGCCGACAAAGTTACAACACCAACCCTATTTATCCATGCCCTAGAGGACTATAACTGCCCGCTTTCTCAAGGCTTTGAGATGTTCTCTGCACTTAAATTCCATAATGTCCCAACAGAAATGATGCTGTTTAAAGGAGAAAACCACGAGCTTTCTCGAAGCGGTCTTCCCCTACACAGATACCGCCGACTAAACGAAATCGTTAGTTGGTTTGAGAAATATATGAAATA
>CAYJEV010000042.1:0-2385 GCA_964369265.1 uncultured Oscillospiraceae bacterium | reverse complement strand
TAGATTGATTTAAATATCGCAAAGCGACACCATCACTCTTCACTATTCACTTTTACCTTTTCACTAATAAATAGTCTATCTCCCACAACATTTCTTATATTTCTTTCCGCTGCCACAACTGCAAGGCTCGTTTCGTCCTATTTTTGGTTGTGTTGTTGAAGTGTTGACAAGCCTTGGTGTTGTGCCTGATTTAGAGTATTGCACTAGCGATAGCTCGCTTGGTGTGTAGCCTTTATTTTGCCACATACGAGTGTTATTATATACCCCAACAATCATGCTCATCATAACTTGAGATTTTGAAACATCAAATTCCTCGTCTAGCTCATTTATAAGCATTTTAATTATGTCACTAGGTATAATTCCGCTAGATGACATCATCACTACTTTTTCTGTGTATTCTAAAGCTAATTCTATATCTCCAAGCTCATTTTCAAAAAATGCTTGTAAGTCATCAGTATATTCGGTATCTTCATAGTAATCAGACATTTCATAGCAAAGAAGCTCTTCTTTTTCTGGAATAAATCTTGTTTTGCCTTTAATTTCAGCCAAAAGATAAGGAATAACTTCTTTCTCAACGCCAGCAGAAACTATAAAATCATTATGCAAATAAAAAAGCTCTTCAATATCACTACGATTATTAGCACACTCTATTAGCTCTGCTTTAGTTATGCTCTGATTATTTTGAGAGTTATAAATTTCCACAAGTTCATCAATCTCAATAATTCCATATAAATTTGATGCTGCTAATATGTAACTTAAAGTCAATTCGACTTTAGCTTTGTCGTTAATAAAATCTCTTGTGCAAATATTTTTTATAATAGGCTTTAGCTCATTAGGAACAACTGCCAGTATCTTATCATCATAATTATATAACTGCACAAAACCAAAATTAAAAAACATATCAAGATTATTGCATTCAATCCCATCGCACTCATATAAATCTGAGCTCATAACATCTAGCATACAATTAAGCTCTATCATAGATACGCCCTTTATTATTATACCTGCTCTTTTAACATCTAATACCGCTTCTGAATTTAACTCAACAAGCTCGTCTTTAGTCTTTTTAGTATACCCTGATATCTTATTAATCTTTGCAAGCTCTTTTAGCTTTGCAAGGCTCTTATCAGCATATATTTCTTTAACACTATATTTAGGCTCAGCCTTAACAGCAAGCCTCTTAGCTATTTTTAAATATTCCTTGTTCGCAATTTCAAGAAATTTCTTTTCAATATCTTCCATTTTATTCCCCTTTAATTTTTAAGCTTTAAGTATTATACAACACTTAGCTTAAAATGTGAATAGCAAAAAACACATTATTTTGTCAAATGAATAATGTGTTTTAATATATAGCTTTATATTTCTGTTGTTATATTTTTCTTAATAAGATTAATTCCAGCTTGATCGCATAAATTTCCCCTAATATTAAAAGTCGATGGATTTAAGATGCAATCAGATTTTTCTTTTTTCCTAACAGGCAACCATATTTCAGCGTAGTAATTGCAATCTCTCATGCCTTTTTCATATTCAGACGGCGCTGTGTATACTTCAATATCAAACATAGCAGCTCTTTCATATTCGCTGTTAGGCAACCATACATCAAAAATTTTATCACATAAGCTAATAATCGATTCAGGAACAACTCCAATACAAGGAAAGACTGCCCAGCTTAGCTTTGGAAATAAGCGTATTTCAAAAATGCCAGACTCTTCTATTTCATCACTATAATCATCTGCTATCATATATTCAAAATCACTGCCTTCGTGTATACAAACACCATAAGTTCCAGAAATGATATCAGAGTTCTGCGATTTAATATGCTCCTCCCAAAACTCTTTAATTGCATTTTTATTATGCATATCAATTTTCTTTGATACTCCAATAACTGAAAACGCTTCCTTCTCAACAATTTTGTAATCCATATACTAACCTCCTAAACATATTACTAGCTAAATCTTTATTGATATTATTTCAAGGTAATAGTGTAACTTTCGTCATACTGCTCACAATATAGGCGAATTTCTGTTTCAGATATCCAGTCTATCTCAAAATCGACACTTTCATTAAATCCATTTCTGCCAGTTTTGAGATAATCAAAAACCATTTCATCATCATGAAATAAAAATGGTCTGCTCGCATAATCATACTTTAATATTACGACTTGTTCTCCGCTAGGCGAAATAAATGCTTCCTCACTATTGCTATCATATTGCAGTTCTTCAACAAACTGAAAAAACATTGTTATTAGTATAATCGCCAATATTGACACCATTCCACAAACTATAGTCCTCATCATTACCTCTCAAGATTATTGTTATGTTTATATTTTAGCCTAGGGTGCCCGATATAATCCGAATCAGTTTATAAATCTTCGACCCAGAATAA
>CAYJEV010000041.1:0-15171 GCA_964369265.1 uncultured Oscillospiraceae bacterium | reverse complement strand
CATTTAAAAGCTATACTTTCGATAATACAACTATACCACCTATGACAAAACATACATTTAATTTTAATGTTATATTAAAATGTGACATTTGAAAAATTGGTAATACTTCAACCAGCTTCACACTATATATTACCAATTTAGAGTGCATTTTGATGTTATTAACATTCCTTTATTATTGATTTATTCATATTTAAAACAAAACAACCGTTTATTCGCTATAAAATCAGCAAACAAACAGTTGTTAATAAAATATTAAGTTATTAAGTCTTAATTTACTCTAAATACCCAAAACGTCTTCCAATTTTAGCAGCTTCTGTCCTATTGCTAGCCTTAAACTTGCTTAAAATGTTCTTAACATGGAATTTAACAGTAGTAAGCTTAATATCCATAGCTTCAGCAATCTCGCTATTTGAAAGCCCCTCAGATAAATATCTTAGCACAACGCTTTCAGTTTTAGAAAGATCCTCAAGAGGTCTATCATCATAGTCCTCATCCGAAGTATTTATAATAGTAACCTTCGGTACAGGCATTTCCTTATTTGAGCCATTGTATAGTTTAGGATATAACTTACCAAACTTTACAGCTTCTTCTCTAATAGTAGATATATACTTATCTTTTGAATACATAGAGCAGTAGTCATCTATAATCGGAATAATAGCATTGCCTAAATCAGCGAAAATTCTTATATAGCCATATTCTCTAACTAGCGATATAGCTCTTTCAAAGTTTCTAAGCGCAAGTTGAGGTGAACCAATAATAGATAATGCAATAGCTGTATTTGCATAGCATTCAGCAATGTCCATCGGTCTATGTTTATCTTCATATGCAGTTATTATCCCTTGGAACATTGTAATAGCTTCACGATATTTCTGCATTGTGATAAGAGCTTTAGCCTTAGTTATTATTCTATAAAGCTTAGCAAACTTTCTATCGCTTATATCTAAAGCCTCTCTATCAACCCAATCAGCAACCGCTTGTAGGTCGCCTCTTTCCATATCTAGCCTTGCCTTAAAAGCAATATAGTTTGGCATTAGATATTTATATTCGCTAGCTTTTAAAAAGCTTTCAAGCTTTGCTAAAGTAACATCAACCAAAGGATCAGAATTGCTCTCTATTCTAGTTAGCTTTATTAAATGTGCATCATTTACAAATTTTAGCTCTGGCTCGTCTGTATGCATAGCGCTTGCCATCTCTAAATGTGATTCTGTTATCTGATTTTTTTCATAAAGAATTTCTGCAACAGCAATTCTGATTGTGTCATGACCATCATCATCAACAAACACATTCACCATAGGCTTTAAAAGATTTCTAAATGCACTGTAATTTCTGCCCCATTCGGTTAAATCCTTAGCCCCCCTCATAATGCTTGGAAAGCCTTTTGTTGAAATCAAAGAAGCGGTTGATCCTTTATCCGTTAGATAGTAGTTATAAAGAATAGACATATGAAAAAACAAATGTGTATTATCAGTGTTTGGGTTGGAAATATTGAGCCAAGAAAGCAAGCGATTCATCATCAAGTTTTCAGGAGTGCCTTCGTCGGTCATAAGAAGAAGCTTTTTAAGCTCCAATCTCCATTTTTCCCCATCGTTATAATACTTAGGCTCTTCATAAAGCCAAAATAGTAAAGCTTGGATGGTACATAGCATTGGCGAGGTTCTTTTTATGTCATATGGAATTTGCTCAAATATCTCTCTGCAAATAGCAAATTCCTCATCGCTCAAGCGATAAATTCTTGATGGGAATAACTGATTAGCTAACATCTCATATTCGCTATCTTTTGAGTAGGACAATAACTCTTCTATATTAAGCATATAATTCCTCCTTTGAAGTAGTTCTAGATTTGGGGCTGTGTGAGAAAGCCTTTGAATTAAGCTCATATACCATCACATTTTCTATACTATTAATATAATATTTAAATTTTCAATACAATAATGTTTATTATAACACTAATTGTATTCTCATTCAATAGAATTTTCATATTTTCGCCTATTTACTGAAATATATTCTTTATCTTGTTTATTTTTTGATGATAATAACATTCCTCTTCATTATTTATATTTGACTTAGTGAAAAGTCAATGTGTCATTTCGTGGTGAATTGAAAATTGTACGCTACATCAAAGCTTCAAGCCGACTGCAAGTCATTTAAAATGTCGCAAAGCGACACCACTCTCACTATTCACTTTTACTTTTTCACTTAAATAATCGCAGTGACGATTATTTATATATAGTGTTCTATTATTATATTTTTACTGCAAGGATGGCAAAAATATTCATTATTGAGGTACAATTATAATTAGTTATAGAGTATTTATGCATTACTTGTATAAAGTTTACTAATTATACATTTTTCTTATGATAAAGTGCTTGTATTTTTTTTGTATTTGTTGTAAAATAGTTTTGAGGTGATAGTATGAATAATAGAACTATTTCTTTTTCAATCAATGATAATAAAGAAACACAAATGCGCTCTATCTTAACTGAAGTTTATCAGGCGCTTGAGGAAAAAGGCTATAACCCTGTAAATCAAATTGTGGGGTATATTCTTTCAGAAGACCCAACTTATATAACTGGTCATAACAACGCAAGATCACTAATCAGAAAATTAGACCGAGATGAACTGCTTCAAGAGATGGTTAAAAACTATCTTGGAACTAATTAGGGCTTGGTTTATTATTCTATTGAAATGAGGCGCAAGCCTCTTTTTCGCTTTGGAGGTAATTTCTATTCTATACAATAAACTAGGCAAAACTAACATATCTGTTTCAAAACTATGCTTTGGCTCATTAACTTTAGGGCCGCTGCAAAAAAACCTCTCTCTTGATGAAGGAGCTGAGGTTTTGGCTTATGCAATTTCAAACGGCATAAACTTCACCGATACAGCAGAGCTTTATCAAACCTATCCATATATCAAAAAAGCGATGGAAATTACACAAAAATACGATCTTGTCATCTCCTCTAAAACATATTCTTATACTAAAGAAATGGCCGTTAAGGCTGTTGAGGATGCGAGAAAAGCTATAGATAGGGATTATATTGATATCTTTATGCTTCATGAGCAAGAAAGCATTCACACATTAAATGGACACGCCCCTGCTCTTGAGTATTTATTTGAAGCAAAGCAAAAAGGCATAATAAAAGCTGTTGGCGCATCTATGCATCATATAGAGGCAGTTAATGGGGCTATTTTAAAGGAGCTTGATGTAATTCATCCCATTATGAATATTTCTGGGCTTGGAATTGTTGATGGTAGTATAAACGAAATGGAGAGTGCTGTTAAAAAAGCTAGTGAAAATAACATTGGTGTATTTAGCATGAAGCCGCTTGGTGGCGGAAACCTGCATAAAAAGGCTAGCGAATGTCTAGAATATATATTAAAACTTCCATTTATTGATTCTGTTGCGATTGGTATGCAGTCAATTGACGAAGTAAATGCAAATTTGAACTTTTTAAACAATGGTTTTTTCAGCGAAGAGAGCTTATCTCTACTTAAAAGCAAGAATAGACATCTTCATATTGATGATTGGTGCGAGGGGTGCGGTAAATGTGTTAATCGTTGCGCTCAAAAAGCATTATCAATAAAGAATGAACTAGCAAGCTGTGACTTTGGTAAATGTATTTTATGTGGTTACTGCTCGGCTGTCTGTCCTGTTTTTGCTATTAAAGTAGTTTAATAAATTTTTAGGAGGATCGTTTTATGGCAAAAAACAACACAGTAACGTACAAAGGCTTTCCAATTATGAGGTGCAACAATGAATACTATTATGGTTATGCAGCTGATCCTGTATTTATTTTAATGACTGTTATGTCGTATATTGAGGTTGAGGGAGAAAAAATTCCTGATAACATCTCTATAACTCTTATGTCTAGTGATCAAACGCTGCCAATCCCTAAGAGGATACTTAAGCGTGGTGATAAGAAAGGCTTGTCAAGTGCTTTAGAGCTTTCACATATCTGGCTATCTCGTGAGCTAAATCCATCCGAGAATGACGATAAATAAATTCACATTTAAATATTTAATTAAGGTGTTGTTACTAAAACAGTAACAACACCTTATTTTTAACTTTCACTTAAATAATCGCAACGCAGTGACGATTATCTATCCAATACTAGATATTCCATATCCGATAAAGTAAGACACTAAATTTGCTACAACAGCATAAGCAATTGGTGTATATGCCTTTGTTTCGATATATCGCTTGAAAGTAAGGTTATAAAATCCAGCCTCTGCTAATGTGACTAGAACCTCTAGCACAAAATACGCAAGTATATACGCCCATGCGCCTGAGTTTATAAAGCTTGTTGTAACTCCTATATTTAAGAGGATTTGCGTTACAATATTAGCAACTAACACAAGGCGGATAATCTTTTTATCAAAAATACCAAACAGCAATAACACTAAAATTTCGACAGCTATAGTCGCTATAACTCTAATAACGAACAAATAGGCTTCGCCAAAATAATCATAAGTTTGCTCAACATCGCTTATTGTGCCGTCTTCGTTTATTCTTGCAGTGAAATAGCTATCAAATGCATATCGTTCATACACTTCACTCACTGCAAAACTATCTGTTTTTGGGGAGTAAACTAAGATTTTGAACTTTTCAGGAGGATAATAGCTCCAAACAAACTCTCTATCCAGCATCAAATCAAAATACTCTAAGAAATAGTAGCCATCAGGATCTTTATAATCTCTAAAAGCCTCCCAAGCTTCTTTCGAATCGTTATGAAGTGTTATTAGGTGGTGCTCATCGTCAATGCTTTCGTCGGATACAGAGAAAGGGCCTGTGCTGTCTGCTTCTGATAGCAAAGTCACATAGCTACCAAGCTCCACATCTCCTTTAAACTCCACCACAACAGAAGGTTTTGGTCCAATATCGGCAAAAGACACTATTGTCATTGACGATATCATCAAAATAGATAACAATAAAAACGTAAATTTTCTAGCCATATCTTAACTCCTCCTATCAAATAACTAAGAGCTATAACAGCAAGCTATTTAAGCTCTGCAATTGTAACTCCATCCTCTCCCTCGCCATATCTTCCAAGCCTAAAGCTCTTTATCTGCTTATGAGCTCTAAGCCTTGTGTGAACTGCATTTCTTAAAACGCCTGTTCCCTTGCCATGAATTATTGTTATCATGCTCATGCCAGTCATAACAGCATTGTCAATAAAAGCATTGAGCTTCATAACTCCATCTTCGCTATCATATCCTCTAATATCAAGCTCTGTGTTGCCTGATCTTTGAGATTTTTGAGTAACTCCTTTGTATGTTGTTCTTCCCTTATTTTCAGCTTTCTTCTTTTGCGGAACCTTATCTGCAAGCATTAGATCGGCTATGTTCGCTGTCATTTTCATATTACCAACTTGAAGCTGAATTTTTGTGGCATTTTTATCAGGAGTTTTTGTAACTAATGCTTCCTTGTTCATGCTGCGCACAAAGACAATATCTCCGCCTTGTAGTGGTCTAGGAAGCTTATAGTCGCCAGCATCTGTGTTTCTTGAAGCACCAGCCTGATTTTTAATATCCTTTATGTTAGTGTTAAAATCTAGCCTTGCCTTAGATAGTAGCTCATTGAAGTTATCTTTGTCTTTTTGCTTTCTAATTGCCTCAAGCTCCTCAAGGGCAACCTGCGCCCTAACTTCAATCTCTTCAATCATTTCTCTCGCTTGTGACTGAGCAGCCTCTAGCTGGGAAGCTAACTGCTTTTCATAGTTAATTCTGTCTTTTTGCATTTGAGCGAGAGCCATCTCTGATTCTCTGCTTGCCTTTTCTGCTCTCTTTCTCTCTTCTTCAAGGAGTTGTCTATTTTGTTCAAGCTCAGTTACAACATCCTCAAACCTTGTGTTTTCAGCTGAAATATAATCTTTCGCCCTCTCAATTATCTCTCCACTAAGGCCAAGCTTTTCACTAATCAAAAACGCATTTGAGCGCCCTGGAATTCCTGTAATTAAGCGATATGTTGGGCGAAGCGATGCAATATCAAACTCGCAACTTGCATTCTCAACCCCCTTTGTATCCAGCGCATACACCTTAACTTCAGGATAGTGAGTTGTTGCACCAATTAAAGCGCCCTTGCTTCTAAGCTTTTCCATTATTGAAACTGCCAGCGCTGCGCCCTCGACAGGGTCAGTACCAGCTCCAAGCTCATCTAAAAGCACCAAAGAACCAACAGAAGCTTCTTCTATTATATCAACGATATTAACCATATGAGAGGAGAATGTTGAAAGGCTCTGTTCAATGCTCTGCTCGTCGCCAATATCGGCTAGTATTTCATAAAAGAAGGATACTTCGCTTCCATCAGACACTGGTATCATCAACCCACACATAGCCATTAAGCTAATAAGCCCAAGCGTCTTTATTGCGACAGTCTTGCCTCCTGTGTTAGGACCTGTAATTACTAAAGTATCATAGTCGCCACCAATTGCAATGTCAATTGGCACAACAGAAGATGGTTCTATTAAAGGATGTCTAGCTTTTCTAAGTACAACTCTTCGCTCATCATTAAATAAAGGTATAGTAGCCCTCATTTTATCGCCAAGACGGCTCTTTGCAAAATATAAATCAAGCTCAATAATAGCCTCATAGCCAATAGCTATGCTATCACCAACCTCTGCCACCATAGCAGATAGTTCAGCGATTATTCTCTCTATTTCTTGAAGTTCTTTTCCTTCTAGTATCTTAATTTCATTGTTAGCCTCAACAACTCCTATTGGCTCAACAAAAAAGGTTGAACCGCTGGCAGAAGTATCGTGTACAAGCCCTTTTACCTCCGCCCTATATTCAGATTTAACTGGAACAACAAATCTTCCATCTCTCATTGTAACAATGCTGTCTTGAAGATATTTTTGATATGTTGGCGACTTAATCATATTATCAAGCTTGCTTCTAATATTTAGCTGAATGTTTCTAATTTTCCTTCTAATATTAGCAAGCTCTGTACTAGCGTTGTCATCAAGGGTTTCCTCTGAGGAGATTGAAGCAGTTAGCCTATCTTCAATGCTTTTTTGAGGAAAGAGGCTCTCTAATAGTGGATCAAGAGAGGTGCTAAATTCCTCTGCATCTCTATGCCAGCTTTTAACTGATCTTATAGTTTTAAGTACTCTAAGCACATCAAGAAGCTCCCTTAATGTAAGCATACTTCCCCTATCAGCTCTTTTTAAAGATGGACGAGGATCAGTTAGTTTTAGAATACTAGGATAACCAAACCTAGTTGAAAGAGTGTATGCATCAGCTGTGTACTGAGTTAGTGCCACAGCTTGCTCAAAGCTAGTTGCTGGTTGAATTTTTGCTGCTTTTTCTATAGTTTCTTCGCAGTAGCAATATTTTTGTAGCTGCTCTATTATTTTATATAGCTCTAAAGTATTGCTATGTTTTTGTTTTTGGCTCACCAAAACACCTCCTATACATCCATACCGATGCTTTTCATAAAATCTAATGTATTATATTTTTTGTTTGTGTGATAAAGGATATACTTCTGCGAAACCTCGCAAAGTATCTTCATCATCTCTTCGCTAAGCTTAAAAGAGAAAAGCTCCTCAAGCTCGCTATATACAATATGCCTCATTGCTGCCAGCACTGAAATAGGAAGAAAAACCTCTTCTCCCCTAATCTTGTCTTTATAGCAACTGAGGCAAACAAATGTTCCTTCTGAAATAGAAAACCACACTCCGCCCTCAAGCTCTATATCTCCACAAGCAGAACAGCAAACTAAATCAGGCATAAATCCTGCAAGGCTAATGGCTCTAAGCTCGAATATAGCCTTTAGTAAAAAAAGGTCTTTGCCGCCCTTATCAAGAAAGTGCATTACATTCAAATAAAGCCTGAACATTTCCTCGTCAGGCATTTCTTTTGGCGCTATCACAGAGCTAAGCTCCGCTATGTAAGAAGCAAGCGCTAACACACTAACATCTTTGGTTAGTCCATTAAATCGCCTTAAATTCTCCATTGCGTTTATTGTATATCTATCTTTATAGTAAAATATATCAAAGTTTCCATAAGCAAAAAGGTCTGTGCCAGCGGCTAGACCCTTTTTTACATTTAAGGCACTGTTAGCAAAGGCAGTAATTAAGCCTCTTTCTTTTGTAAAAAGCCATACTACCCTGCCATCATTCGCCCTAAATTTTCTTATTACCGTTCCTGTCAGTGTTAGATGCAATCTGCTCCCCCATTTCAGGCTGTCTTATATTAGTCGTCCCCTCGTTTGTTGTCACACCTTTAAAAGCTAAATAATCATTTATCTCGCCTGTATTGGCAAACTTGTCCCAAAGCGATTTTTCCATAACAACACCCCTCACTATATTAGCAAATATTATAATGGCTTTATAGCCATACTATAAAATTGCCTTATAAACACTAATTAGTTAACTATAGTGTTTGTAATTAGGGCGTTATTATTACTGTAAATTATTGCTTAGGGGCAAATCCAAAGTTTTTCAGCAAGCTGTCGCTATCTCTCCAGTCTTCCTTAACTTTAACCCAACAAGTCATGTTTATTTTTATGTCAAGAAAAGCTTCTGCTTCAGTTCTTGCCTCAGAAGCAATCTTTTTAAGCATAGCTCCTTTTTTGCCAATTATCATTCCCTTGTGGCTTTCTTTTTCGCAATAGATATTAACATCAATGTCGACTATATCCTTGCCTTCTCGCTCTTTCATCTTTTCAACAACAACAGCTGTGCCGTGTGGAATTTCATCTCTCATATTCAAAAGAATTTTTTCTCTAACAATTTCAGAAACGATAACTCTTTCTGGTTGGTCAGTCATTGAGTCTTCTGGGAAGAAATGAGGTCCTGGCTGAGCAAACTTGCTAAGCTCGTCCATTAAAATATCAATTCCATCCTCTAAAAGCGCACTTAAAGGGATGATTGAATCAAACTCGCACAGCTCTGAAAACTCTTGCAGCTTTGGAAGCACTTCCGCTTTATCTTCAAGCAAATCAATTTTATTAACTGCTAGTATTGATGGCAGACCCATATTTGTAATGTTCTCGCAGATCATCTTCTCAACAGTTGTTATCTTGCCAACACTTTCAGTTACCATAACAACAGCGTCTACATCAGCCACACCCTCGCTCACCTGTTTAACCATAAACTTTCCTAGCTTAGTTTTAGCTTTGTGAAGTCCTGGAGTATCAACAAACACATATTGAAGCTCGTCCTTTGTTAATATGCCTGTTATTCTGTTTCTAGTTGTTTGCGGCTTTTCAGACACAATAGCAACCTTCTCACCTACTAATTTGTTTAAAAGCGATGACTTTCCAACATTTGGTCGCCCTATTATTGCCACGAATAAATTCTTTGTCATTGTCTTGTCTCCGTTCTGCCACTTATCGCAGCTAAATATTATATTTTTTCTTCCTTGTTAGCATATATGTCACAAATATATAAGCTAGGGTTATTGCTGTTATTTCTGCCCATCTATCTAAAATTAAGCCTAAATAATCAAAAAGCACAAAGCTTCCAACTACAGCGCTAAAAAACGATAATATAAGCACTGCCCCAGCCGACATATCTTTTGCATCTCTAATAAATTCTTTTCTATCTTCTGTTATTCCATCGCAAGCTCTTTCAATAGCTGTGTTAAACACCTCAGCAGCTAAAACTGCACCACAACATATCATAAGAAGCCCCCACTCCCCAGCTTCAAGCTTTAGAGTGTAGCTTATATATATTAAAAGCAGAAAAGCATACCAGCAAATCTGCATATTGCGTCCGCCAAGGTATGCCCTTTTTATTCCAGTCAGTGCATTTAAAAATGATTCAACTCGCTGCTTCATATAATGCCCCCATCTTTTATGAGTAAATAGGTAATAGTGAAGAGTGATTAAAAACTAATGTTCTTTCTTAAAATGGGAAGTTAGCCTATTTAGCCCAACAGCGTTTAAGACTTCCTCTTCTTTTTCCCTCATCAAATTAGCTTCTAGTTTATCAACCTCGTGGTCATACCCTAATAGGTGAAGCATGGAGTGAACTGTTAAAAATCCAACCTCACGCTCAAATGAATGGCCATATGTTTCAGCTTGTTCATAAGCCTTTTCAGCTGATATAACTATATCTCCTAGCTGGAAATTGCCTGTTAGATGATTTTTGTCATAAACATCATCTTCTCCGAGAGGGAATGAAAGCACATCTGTCGCCATATCTTTTCCTCTATAAGCATGATTTAGATCTCTTATTTCTTTATTATCAATAAAAGTCACATTAACTTCGTATGGCTCATGCATCTGCTCGTTTATTAAAACTGCATTGCAACATTTTTTGACTAGTAATCTAACCCCTCTAGGAATTTTTAGTTTCTTTTGTTTGTTTGCTATTTCTACTTTAACCTTTGCTCTGCTCAAGATACACCTCTAAAATCTAACTATTTCTTATTATAAAAACTATCATATGCATTTATTATGTCCTGCACTAATTTATGTCTAACAACATCTTTGTCTGTTAATGTTATTATCTTTATATCATCAACATGCTTTAGCACTTTCGCCGCCTCCGCTAAGCCAGAACGCTTATCTGGAAGATCTATCTGCGTTATATCGCCTGTTATTATCATCTTTGAATTGACACCAAGCCTTGTTAATATCATCTTCATCTGTTCAGGAGTTGTATTCTGCGCCTCATCAACAATGATAAACGCATCATCAAGAGTTCTTCCTCTCATATAAGCAAGAGGAGCAACCTCAATATTCCCTCTCTCCTGATACTTCTGATAATTTTCAGGCCCCATCATATCAAACATAGCATCATATATTGGCCTTAAATATGGATCGACTTTGCTCTGAAGATCGCCAGGCAGAAACCCTAACTTCTCGCCCGCTTCAACAGCTGGTCTTGTTAATATTATCCTATTAACCTCATGCGCCCTAAAAGCCCTCGCTGCCATTGCAACAGCAAGATAGGTTTTTCCTGTTCCAGCAGGACCAATTCCAAGTATGATTGTGTTTTTCTTAATAGCATCAATATACTTTTTTTGTCCGACCGTTTTAGCTTTTAAAGGCCTGCCTTTGGCAGTTATGCAGATAATATCATCGCTTAAGCCGCCTAAATCATCTCCTTGCCCAGCATTAACCATAGAGATGGTGTAATGAATGCTCTGCTCTGTTACTGCATCGCCATTATTTATCATCGCCAAAAGCGCCTCTATAACCTTAACAGCATTATAAACTTTCTCTGCATCACCAGATACTCTAATCTCATCATCTCGGCTAATTACACTAACTTTGTACTGCTCTTCAATAATGCGAATATTAGTATCTAAATTTCCAAAAAGTTGCGCTGCATGTTCTATTCTGTCTATGTTGATAACCTGTTCGATAAAACTTTCCACCTTTCATACACATACTCTAGGGTGACCGATATAATCTGAATTCGTATTATATTGGGTACTCTATCTTAGTATACCACAACTTTATAGCATTTGTATACTTACATATTATACAAATTTCATTAAAAATAGCTAATTTCTATCATCATCTTCGCCCTTTAATGCAATTTGAACGCTTGTTCCAATATTTTGTTCCACAATATAACTTCCTTTTGCAGTTGCGAAAAATCCATCGTCATTCAAAAGATAATCCTTGCTAACTATCTTTTCTCCTATGAAAGCAAGCTCTTCTTTTTTCAGTAAAATCTCATGTGCTTTTTGAGGCTCGACCTCCCTTATTTCCTCCTCAACTCTTATATAATTATCAGTTATCATTGTTATATTAAATACTAAAGGAGTTTCAGTTGTTTTAACAATATAGTCTTCAAACATAACCCTGCTGCCAGCTATGGGGATTTTAAGCCCCAATATATTCAAATACTTTTTTTCTACAACATCTTCTGTTGGTACAACTACCTTCTCCTTAAGCGAAACAGTTGCAGTAAGCTCCTCATAAACTTCTGCAATAACATCGCCTCTCGCCTCATAAAGCATGGTCTTCCCTCTATCATCCAAGGTTATTCCGCTAATAAGAATGTCCCCTTTAACAACAGCATCCCCTTTCTTTACAAATGCTTGCCCTACATACACATCCATTGAGGTTATAAATCCAGTTTTGCTCGCAACAATATTCGCTGCAATGTTCTTATCATCAATTAGCTCTGGAGGCGGCTCTACTTGATGAAGCTCAACTTCAACCCTGCTGCCTTTCACATTAACCCCAACCCAACCTATCCTTTCTTCCGCCATCATTAGTTCTCTTTCAATGTTGTTGGTATTTATTGAGCTTCTAAGCACACCAGGAGATACACCCATATCGGCTAGCATTGCCTTAATCTCGTTATCGTCTATGCTCTCTGCCCCAAAAACCTCAACTACCCACACAACTCTGCTCATCGCCAGCAAAATAACCGCACTAAGCATAACTCCAAACAGCATTCCTAAATACCGTCTTCTAGCCTTTTTATTAACCACAAGCCCGTTTCTACTATTTATCTTTGAGCGAAGATAACAGTCTTTTGAAAGCCTTTTAAGTTTCTTATAATCCTTTAAATGCATCTTTGCCCTAAATCCATATTTTAGTGGCACTATATCCCAAATTTCTATACCTTCATTTCTAATTCCTGCAAGAAGCTTCTGAGGATACACACCACTAATTGTAAATTCTACATATCCTCGTGCCTTTCTTAGTATCTCAACCATTTAACTCCCCCTAAACATCTTCGGTTATCTCAACTAGCATTATCTTTCCGCTTATTATTGCAGAACCTATAGTCAGCTCATTAAGCAAAAGATTAGTTCCCATAATTCTAACTGTTTTATCTCGCCCACTAATTGTAAATTCGTTTTCATCAAAATCCTTGACATCCTTGCAGTTATGTATTGTTATCATGCTGTTAGAAAACATCTCAATCACTATATCATTAAACTCCACCACTTCTGGCAGCAGCTTTATTGCTTTTTTCATGCCCTCACCCCCAATAATAATCTATGTTTTAGATAAGTTTATAAGAACACCAAAAATAATTAAGCTTTAGTGATTGGAACTAAGTTTTTTTGCATAAAATATTATTACAAACATTTTGGAGGTATAGATGTTTAAATTTAACGGTTTTACTCAAAAATCAAGCGAAGCTATAAACCTCGCTATCGCAAAAGCATCTGCTTTAGGGCATACCTATATTGGTAGCGAGCATTTATTACTAGGTCTTGTTTCCAGCACAGGCTCTGTTGCTGAGGTTGCATTATCAAATAAAGGCATTACTGCCGATATTATTGCAGGAATTATTGTCAGGAATATAGGGAGAGGAAAACAATCAAGCCTTACCCCTAACGACTTAACTCCTAATTGCAAGGCTATATTAGAAAATGCTGTTAAGTATGCAAAATCTTCTTTTGGTGCGCTCATAGGCACAGAACATATTTTGACTGCTATTATTGCTGAAAAAAACTGCGTTGGCAATATAATACTAACCGATTTAGGAGTTGATTTAATAAAGCTCCAGATTAGCCTTAATAGCTTAATTTATGACAAAAAAGAGGTTAAGGAACAAAAAAATAAAAACGCTGTCAAAACTCCTTTTCTAGATAAGTATAGTAAAGATTTAACAGAGCTTGCAAAAAAGGGAATGCTCGATCCTGTTTTGAATAGGGACAAAGAGATTGGTCGTGTGATGAGCATACTATCAAGAAGAACAAAGAACAATCCTTGTTTAGTGGGCGAGGCTGGTGTTGGAAAGACTGCCATTATCGAAGGGCTTGCAGAGATGATTGCTTGCGGCAATGTCCCAGATGTCCTAAAAGACAAACGATTATTAGCGCTTGATCTTACTTCTGTTGTTGCTGGCACTAAATATCGTGGAGATTTTGAAGAGAGGATAAAATCAATACTAAACGAAATAGCAACAGCCAAAAATGTACTGCTTTTTATTGATGAGATACACAACATCATGGGAGTTGGAGCAGCTGAGGGAGCTATTGATGCTGCTAATATACTAAAGCCACAACTTGCTAGAGGTGAGTTTCAGCTAATTGGCGCAACTACATTTGAGGAGTATAGAAAACATATTGAGAAAGATTCTGCGCTTGAGAGAAGATTTCAAAGTGTCAAAGTGGATGAACCCTCAATACAAAATTCTATTGAAATATTAAAAGGTGTTAGGGAAAAATATGAAATGCATCATGGGGTTAAAATTTCTGATGAGGCTATAAAGGCAGCAGTCGAACTCTCTGTTCGATATATGCCTGATAGATTTCTTCCTGACAAAGCGCTTGATATGATAGACGAAGCATGTTCAAGACTAAAGATTAGCAATTTCAGCGATAACACAGGCCTGCTTACTAAGCTTAGTCGCTCAAAGCAAACTCTTGCCATCCTCCTTTCAACGCAAAACTTTGAAGAGGCTGATGATGTTAGAGAGGATATTAAAGAGATAAAACAAAGCATAGAAAAAGAGCAGGTCGAGATGAGAAAAGACAATGTCATAACTGCAAAGGACATTGCCTATGTTATTTCTGTCGCAACAGGAATTGAAGTTGAGGATACAAGCGAAGATAAAACAAAGGCGCTTCTCGAGCTTGAGGGCAATTTAAATGAGCGCATTATTGGCCAGCAAGAGGCAGTTTCTGCATTGACTCGCGCGATAAAACGAAATAAGATGGGGCTTAAAGACCCAAACAGACCTGTTGGCTCTTTTATGTTTTTAGGGCCAACAGGAGTTGGCAAAACAGAACTCTGCCTAGCTTTAGCAGAATGCCTATTCAACAGCAAAAAAAGCCTAATAAGGCTGGATATGTCTGAGTATATGGAAAAGCATTCAGTATCAAAGCTAATCGGCTCTCCTCCTGGTTATGTTGGGCATGAGGATGGTGGCAAGCTGACAGAAAAGGTTAGAAGAACGCCATATAGCCTTGTGCTGTTTGATGAGATTGAGAAGGCTCATCCTGATGTACTTTCCTTGCTTTTGCAGATATTAGAGGATGGCAGCCTAACAGATTCAAACGGAAGAAAGGTAAGTTTTAAGGACTCTATTATCATTATGACCTCTAACATTGGGGCAAAGAATATTACTGAAAGCAAAAAACTTGGCTTTATGAGCAGCGAAAACAATTCATTTTCAGATATAAAGCGAGATACAACTAATGAGCTCAAAAAACTATTCACCCCAGAGCTTATCAATCGTATTGACGAGATTATTGTTTTCTCTTCATTAGAAAAAACACATCTTGAAGCTATCGCCAAAAAGCTAGTAA
>CAYJEV010000040.1:0-15353 GCA_964369265.1 uncultured Oscillospiraceae bacterium | reverse complement strand
CGTTTAATGATGTTTTAATGCAAGGGATGTCGCACAAAATAAATCGTTCAAACAAAATATGCCATCAAGGCAAATTTATATTGTATAACAAAACATTTAGCGACAATAAAAAATCCCCTACCATGAATGCGCCTCTGGGTATATAATATTGCAATGTCATTTGTGGTTTTGTTTGAGGAAATCTGTCACCACAATACCCGTTCATCAATATTGACTAAACATAAAGATTATCACAAGGAGTGCTTGCTTATGAAGAAAAAAGCGATGTTATATGCCGCTGGTATGTTTGTTACTGGTGTTATTGATTTAATAGTATGGTCTTTTTGGTATTTTATTCTGTTTTTTGCAAGCATTGCTGAAGCAAAGCTTCCAGAAGAGCATGCTCCGATGCCATTTTACATTCATATTATTATGATAATAGGGGTATTTCTTGCTTTGTCATACATAATTGTCGGCATTATAAAGCTTATAAAACCAGAGATAAACTTAGCAAAATATAATATAATTGCAGCAGTAATGCTTTTAATAAGCTGGTCATATTACATTCTAGGTGCTATCTATGAAACTGCAATGACCTTCCAATTAATGACTTTAATCTTTGGCGTATTTGCAATTAGCTTTATTCCTCTTTGCCTCTCTACTATAATAACTGCTAAACAAAATAAATCTGATGTGATTTAACCTTCACATCAGATTTATTTATTGTATTTCTTTAAAGCATATTTAACAATTAACCCACCATTATATTTCCATCTGGGATCATGATGTTTTTTGAAGGTGGTGTACGCATAGCAAGCGACAACGCAAACGATACAGCACCAACACGTCCAAGGAACATTAAAATAATATACCCTATTTTTGATACAGTGTTTAACACAGCAGTTACACCAACAGATAAGCCAACAGTCGCATACGCAGAGGCTGCTTCAAAGAAAGCGTCTGTTCCTGTTATTAGAATGCCGTCCTTCTCAAGAACTGTAACAGTGACAAAGCAAGAAACAGAAATAGCTAAAATCGCTATCATTATGATGGTCAGTGCTTTGTAAACGGCGCTTTTCGATACTCGTCTTTTCCATATTATAGTGTCTTCATATCCATAAATAACGCAGATGATAGTCATTATTATAACAGTTATTGTCGTTATTTTAACACCACCAGCAGTTGAACCAGGTGCTGCACCAATTAGCATTATTATGCCAGAAATGATTTTTGTGCTATCGTGTAGGTTAACCATGTCAATGGTGTTAAAGCCAGCAGTTCTTAGCGTTATTGATTGGAACAAAGCATTTATAGGCTTAAAGGCTGGCTCAACAGCGCCTAAGGTTTGCGGATTGTTCCATTCAGCGAATAGAAAAACTAAAGTTCCTATAGTTATAAGGATAATTGTACCTGTTAGCACAACTCTTGTGTGTAGGGTTAGTTTTTTCATTTTAAGCCAGTGATATAAATCCCACCAAACCACAAACCCAAGACCACCAACCACTATTAAGGCCATAATTGTGAACAGGACAATAGGGTTGTCGGCATAGTTCATTAGCGATATAAAAGGAGTTTCAAAGCCTAACACATCAAAGCCAGCATTGCAAAATGCAGAAACAGCTAAGAAAATGGAAATGAAAATCCCCCCAAATCCATATTTAGGTATAAATACAAAAGATAATAGCACTGCGCCAATTGCCTCAATAGCAAGCGAAACTATAACCACCATTCTAATAAGCTTATTTATGTCGTTAAAGCCTGTTGAGCTAATAGACTCTTGAGCAAGCTGCATTGAGCGCAAGCCTAGCTTTCGCCCTAAAATAATGTTGAAGAAGGTTGTGAAAGTTATAAAGCCAAGCCCGCCTATTTGTATAAGCATTAGAATAATGAGCTGACCAAACACAGTCCAGTGGTTAAAAGTATCATAAACTACCAAGCCAGTAACGCAAGTTGCGGAAGTGGCAGTAAAAAGAGAGTCAACAAAAGGCGTTACCTCTCCAGATTTTGCTGAGATAGGCAGCATAAGCAAAAGTGTTCCAACCAGAATAACAACAGCAAAGCTCACAGTTATTGCACGAGAAGGCAACACAAAAGAATCTTTAGCAGGTGTTTTACTTTTAAACATAATCCTCCAATCTGATTAACTCTCTAACATAAGGGAAATGTGGTTTTTAGCTTTAGTTATAAGGTTTTTGTCATTTTTAAAAGTGACTTTCTTTAGGGCTTCATCAATCTCCACCCAAGTTATTTCGCTTATTTCTTCTTCTTGTGGTGTGAAATCTGGGGAATTAGTTTCTGCTAAAAAATACACAACTTGCTTTTTAACGCCAGGCTTTGATTGATACTCAACAGAAAATCTAAAGCCCTCTAATAAATCAACTAAAATTCCTGTTTCTTCCTGAACTTCACGAACAGCAGTTTCTTTTTCAGTCTCTTCTCCCTCAACATGACCTTTAGGGAAAGACCAATGCCCCCCGTGACGATGGCGCAAAAGGAGCAAAAGGGTTTTGTTGTCTTCTTTTCTGAACACAACAGCACCGCATGATTTTTCTTTCTTCATAAATGCACTCCAAATTAAGTTCTAAAATATCCTTGCAAAAACAAGGCTTCTGACCAATACCTTACTAATATATCACTTTATTGCAGTTTTGAATAGACTAAAAATGAAATAAATTTGCAGTTTATAAAAAAGATATAAAAATTTACACTAATAATAGTTGAGGAGATTTGAAAAATATGTTATAATACTAAACTGATAGATAAAAATAGTGAAAAGTGAAGAATGAAAAGTGAAAAGTTAATGCATCACTTTGTGATGGATCAAATTGCATGTTATATCAAGGCTTCAAGCCGACTGCAAGTCATTTAAAATGTCGCAAAGCGACACCAACACTATTCACTATTCACTTTTAACTATTCACTTAAATAATCGGAACATAGTGGAGATTATTGATATGCTGGGCATAATGCTAGAAATTTATACCAACACTATAAATTAACAAATTGAATGGAGAATACAATGAACAATTTCGCTTTCACTCTATTAGCTCGACTAATAGTTATAATGACCTCAATCCCTGTGCATGAGGCAGCTCATGCTTATGCTGCAAAGAAAATGGGAGATCACACAGCCGATGCAAGGGGAAGAATATCCCTTAATCCGTTTGATCATATTGACTTAGTTGGTGCTGCAATGATATTATTTGCTGGCTTTGGCTGGGCTAAGCCTGTGACAGTTAATCCTTTTTTGTTTAGAGATAGAAGAAAGGGAATGATAGTAACAGCGGCTGCTGGTCCTGCTGCTAATATTGTGCTTGCGTTTATTTGCATGATACTTTCTAAGATACTAAGCCCTCTGCTTTGGACAATACTTCCTGGAAGCAGTATTGCTTATGCTGTTATGAGCGTGCTTTCTATTATGATAAGCTCTAATATTTCCCTAGCAGTTTTCAATTTAATTCCAATACCACCGCTAGATGGATTTAAGATATTCTCAGAATTTTTGCCATCTGATTTAAGAAGAACGCTAATTGAAAACCAAAGAATACTAAGCTATCTTTTAATTTTTGTTATATTTACAAATGTATTAAATGCACCTATGAGCTTTGTGGTTGGCATTATTTACAGTGTGTTAGACTTAGCGACAATCTTTGTTGATATAGGGATGGGGCTAATACTATAATGGAACAGTTAACTTTTGTTGCGACAGATTTTGAAGGGCCGCTCGACCTCCTGCTATTTTTAATATCAAAGCATAAGCTTAATATAATGGATATTGAGATATCCTCCTTGCTTCAGCAATACATGCTTTATATTGAGGCGAGGGAAAAAGAAGACCTTGAAACTGATTCATCATTTATTGAGATGGCGGCAAGGCTTGTGCAGATTAAGACTGCGACTCTTCTGCCAAAGCATGAGGATGAGGCTAAAGAGCTTAAATCGGCGCTTCAAATGGAGCTTATGGAGTATCAGGCTTGCAAGCTTGCTGCCGAGATGCTTAAAAATCGTTTTGAGATGACATATGTTTCAAAAGGAGTGTACATAGAAGCCGACAGGACTTTTACAGGCAAGATTAGGCTTGAATTGTTGGTTGGTGCGCTTGGAAAGAGCATGCTTGGAGTTAAAAAGAAGGTGGTTTCGGCTAAAAAGATAACTGCTATACTTGAAAAGCGTATTGTTTCGATAGCCAGCCGTATTATTAATCTTATGAGGAAGCTTCATATTGGGGGCAGAATTTCTTATGACGATGCGTTTGTTGATGCGAGGTCAAAGAGCCATTTGATTGCGACTTTTCTTGGCATACTTGATATGGTTAAGAGGGGGAAGATAGTGGTTGAGAATGATGAGATTATACTTATGGAGAGCAGCGGGGGAGACTTTGAATCCGAAATGGAGGAGCTTAGCAGCATAGATAGGGAGTTTGCGGCAAGCGAGAAGGTATAGTTGCGCAGTAAACTTGCAGTGTTCCGTCAGGCTTACATAAAGTTTTGCTAAATTTTTTTCAAAAAATTTCAGCATCAAAGGGCTGCCCCTTTGGCGCTTTCCGCAGAAAGCGAAACACTTTAAAAAGAAACCAAACAGCTTTCACATCAAAGAACAAGACAAGCACAAAATGCACCATTAACAACTAAAGTTGGAATGACGACAGGGTGAAAGCTTCACCAACTTCCGTTTTCGCAAAAAGTCAGTCAAGGCACAGCTTTACTTGATATTTTAGCTTAAATCGCCATCGCAACCTAACTTTATGCTTGAACTAAAAGAATAGCGAGATAAAAAAAACACCCATCAAGTAAGCGGAGCGGAGTCTTGATGGCAATAAACCAGAGGATTAGCGGAAAACTAAAATGGCGACTAATAGTCGCCGCTACAGTTTGCGATGGCATTTATGGTTTTGTATAGTTTAATATATAGTGGTTTGCAGTTGGAGGATGAAATGGCGGTTTTGGATATTTCTGTACTTTTGAATAATGGACATAGGCGATTGATAGAAGAGGGATATGTTTTAGAAGCAACAATAGAAGAAGATGATGATGTGTATGATAAAAGGTTTATAGATCCCTATTACCTTTACAATGAAAATGGTGAGAGAATAGACACAATTTATTATATTGAATATTGCAATTATGTCGTTGATGATAATTATATTGATGGTCGCATGACATGGGATACTATTAGAGCTAAATGGCAACGATATAGCGATAATAAAGAAGTGTATGTATATACTTTATAGACTAAATTAAAGGAAGTATCATAAAATGAATTTGTTAGAAAGAATTAAGAGCATAGGCGAAAGCTATGATTTAAACGAGGGCATAATGGCCTTGTTGTTTGTGTCTGGCGAGCCATTAAAGCTTGATAGAATGTGTACTGCCTTAGATACAACAGAAGACGAAGTTAAGAGGGCGATAGTGGAGATAAATGAGGGGCTTTTAAAAAAAGATTCTGCGTTTAATATATTAAAGCTGGGAGATAGCTATCAGCTAACGGTTAGAAAAAGCTACAACGGATTAGTTAAAAAGCTTTTATCTCAAACAAGAAACACCCCTCCTTCACAAGCAGGACTGGAGGTTCTAGCCATTGTTGCGTATAACCAGCCTGTTACAAGGAGCTTTATTGAGCAGGTGAGGGGAGTTGAATGCGGAGCAGTTATAGGGACATTAGTCGATAAAGGCTTGCTTGAAGAGGCTGGAAGGCTAGAGCTTCCAGGCAGACCAATAAGCTACAAGACAACTGACAACTTTTTGAGGGTGTTTGGGCTTGAATGCATAGAGGAACTGCCAGACCTTCATGTGACTGCCGAAGAAAAAGCGCCTGTTAGCGATAATTTGGAGAATGTTGACAATCTAGAAGAATTTGAGGATAATAAGGAATAGGGGCGAGTGAAAAGGTAATAGTGAATAGTGATGGTGTCGCCTTGCGACATTCTTTTATGACTTGCAGTCGGCTTAAGTGTAATCCATCATTTGATTTTCATTTTTCGCTAGTAAATAATTTTAGTGAAACGAAAAATTATTATTTTATGCCGTACTAGGCGGCGGACTGGAGCATTAAGATGAAACAAAAGCTGTTAATAGCAATTCTTGTTATCTCTCTTTTAGGGATAATATGGTTTGCGCCGTTTGTTTTGTTGTGGTCGCTTGTTGCTGTTTTATCGCTTGTAGCTTTAATACTAATAATTCCTGTTAGTAGCGAGTTTTGGTATGATTCTGAAACAGGAGAGCTAAAACTTAACTTAACTTTATTTTGGATAGTGAAAATTAAGCTTTTGCCACGAATTAAAAAAGAGAAAAAGCAAAAATCTAAAAAGAAAACCGAATCAAAACAAGATAAAGACAAAAAAGAAGTTAAGGAAAAGAAGAAGCTTAGCGCTGAGGGCATAGTGTCGACAATTAGCGATGTTGTGGACATGCTTCCCTCTTTATCTAGGGAGCTAAGAAAACTGCTAAGATGCTTTAAGTTTAAGAATGTGGATATAGCGTATGGTATAGTTGGCAAAGACGCTGCCGACACAGCTATAAGCTATGGAAAGCAGTGTGGATACATATTAACTGGACTAAACTTTTTAGCAGAATATTTATGTGTTAGCTATAGGGCTGTTGATATATTCCCTGATTTTACAAATCAAAATGGTAAAAGCAGGATATATATTCACTTTGTGACAAAAACGGCGTTGATGGCTATAGTTATTGTTAGTGTGGCGGCAATTTATAGGTTGCTTCCTCAAATAAATAAGGTAAGTTCAAAAAGCAATAAAAATAATAAAAAGGTAGGGAATGAAAATGGAAAATAAAAATCCGATTGCTGATGTTTTAAACTCTTCTTTAGAAAATCTAAAAAAGCTAGTTGATGTAAACACTATTGTTGGTACACCAATCGTACAAGATGGGGTTACTCTAATTCCAATCTCAAAAGTAACTTTCGGCTACGGTTCTGGAGGCTCTGAAATACCTTCAGACAAAGCAAAGCTTCCTTTTGGCGGCGGAAGCGGAGGGGGAGTTTCAATAATTCCTGTTGCCTTCGTTGTCATTTCAAATGGCAAAACTGAAATTATCCAAATTTCTGCGCCAAACTCAACTGCGGATAGAATTGTCAACATGATTCCTGGTATGTTCGATAAAGTGTCTGAGCTAATAACAAACAATAAAAACAAATCCTCTGATGCTGAGGCGAAATCAGAAAAGGCAGAGTAATTGAAAAACAAATAATCGCAGTGAAATGGGGTGTTAGCATGGTTATAAAGATATATGAAGATGTCGATAAGCTCTCTTTGGATGTTGCAAAGAGCATAACTGATTTTGTTAAGGAGAAGCCGAATGCTATTTTAGGATTGGCGACAGGCTCTTCTCCTGAAAAGGTGTATGAGATAATAGCGAGAGAGGAAGTTAGCTTTCGAGAGGTTGTAACCTTTAATCTTGATGAATATATTGGTATTTCTGAAAATCACCCTCAAAGCTATCGCTATTATATGAATAACAAGCTCTTTTCAAAAATTGATATTCAGCTTGAAAATACACATCTCCCAAACACCAAGCTTGAAAATGCTTCTCAAGAGTATGATAAGCTTTTGGACTTAAATCCTAGAGACATACAGCTTTTAGGGATAGGGAGAAACGGGCATATCGCTTTTAATGAGCCTTCAAGCTATTTTTCTTCAAACACTCACATAACTCCTCTAACATCCGATACTATAAACTCAAATAGCAGACTTTTTAAAGAGGGGGAGTATCAGCCGACAGAGGCGATAACGATGGGGATAGCGCAGATATTTTCAGCGAAGAAAATATTTTTAATAGCCTTTGGAGAGGATAAGCAAAAGGCTGTTGAAGAAATGCTTTTAGGGGAGATTGACCCTATGTTGCCAGCCTCAATATTGCGACTACATAGCGATATTACCCTATTTTTGGATAAAAAAGCGATTTCAGAGCGATTAAATAAAAAATTAGTTGAGAAAAATTTATAATTCTACTTGATTTATCTTAAAGTATATGGTAGAATGCTAATGTTATGACCCTATAAAAAGAATTTAAGGAGGTGCAGAAAATGGCAAAATGCGAAATCTGCGGCAAGGGTGTTAGTTTCGGTATTAAGGTTTCCCACTCTCACAGAAGAACAAATAGAACTTGGAAGCCAAACGTAAAGAGAGTTAAGGCGGTTGTTAACGGAACACCATGTCACGTTAAAGCCTGCACTCGTTGCTTACGCTCCGGTAAGGTAACTAGAGCTGTCTAAGCAATAACCGAATAACAAAGACCGAGGGATTTCCTCGGTTTTTTTGTGTTTTGTAATGAAAACCAAAACTATACATATATATGTTAGTGGAGGTGGGATTTTGAAAAGACTAATAAATTTAACAATAACAACTTTTGCAGTGTATATTGCTGTTGTATCGCTTAGAGTGAACATCATAACAGAAGATATTGGAACAACCTATCTTAACGAAATCGAGATTATAACAGAGGCGGTTAGTAGCTCTGTTGCAAATCCTCGTCCTAATGTATCGGCGGCTGGATATCTGCTTATGGATGCAAGCAACAATAGGGTGTTGATTAGCTCGAATGAACATAAAGAGCTGCCTGTTGCCAGCACAACTAAAATAATGACAACCCTGCTAGCTCTCGAACAACCAAACCTAAATGAGGGTTTTATAGTTGGGGGCGAAGTTGTTGTTGAAGGCTCTAACATGGGGCTTAGTGTTGGCGATACTGTCAGCCTTAATGCGCTCTCTGTTGGATTAATGCTAGAGTCTGGCAATGATGCAGCAAATGCAGTCGCAAAGCATATAGCTGGGAGCGAAGAAGCTTTTAGCGATATGATGAACGAGAGGGCAGAGCAGCTTGGAATGAAAAACACATACTTCACAACACCTTCTGGGCTTGATAAAGGAGGCAATCACTCCACAGCCTATGATATGGCTGTTCTAATGAGCGAGGCTATAAAAAACGAGGAGTTTCTAAACATAACCTCCAGCCAAAAGAGGACTATCTACTTTGGCACGCCTCCAGAAGCTAGGGAGATGTACAACCACAATAAACTCTTAGCCAACTATCAATATGCCATTGGAGGCAAAACAGGATATACAGAAAAGGCTGGCAGATGCCTTGTTAGTGTTGCTAAAAAGGACGGCATAACCTTAGTCTTTGTGACTTTGGATGCATATGACGATTTCAACACACATGAGCTTATGTATGAATGGGCGTTTTCGCATTTGGAATATGAGAGCTTCAACGATTATATTGACGATGCACATTTAAATGTGGTTGGCTCTGATGTTAATAGCATAGCGCTTACAGCCTCAAAAGAGCTTGGGGCATTTATGCTAAAAGACGAGAGCGTTGAGGTTAGCATACAAATAATCCTGCCATCTTTTGAGTATGCACCAGTTGGGGCACATGAGGTTGTTGGAGAAGTTTTAGTTTTTAAAGAGGATATACTCCTCACAAGCTCTCCGCTTGTCACAACATTTTCTGCCGAAAGAGCGGAAATAGGAGCAATTGAGAGCATAATAGAGAAAATTTTAGATTTTACTGAAAAAACAGTTTAAAAATAAATTGTAATGTGTTATACTAAAGTGTAACGCTGTATTATTACAGCAATGATGTGATTTTAAGGGCGATTAGCGATAATTTAAAAGTTTTGTCTAGCTGTTCGCCCTCAATATAAGATAGTTAAGAAGCGCCCTGTTGGGGCTGACGCCTTGACTAGTAGAGGTAATAGGAAAGAGTCGCTTAGCTTAAAAGCTTTGTGGTAAGGGATGTTAAAAGGAGAAGACAATGAGAATACATAAAGTGTTATCGGATAACTCAATCGTTTCAAGACGTGCGGCTGAGGATATGATTAAAAAAGGCAGAATAACTGTTAATGGAAGAAAAGCAACTTTAGGACAAGACATTGATCCTAGAAACGATATTGTTGCTATTGATGGAGAAAAGGTTGAGCTAAGAGGAACAACTCATAAATATTATATTGCGCTGAATAAGCCAAGAGGATATGTTACAACTATGTCTGATGAGCTTGGAAGAAAATGCATGACAGAGTTTGTTGAGCAGATGCCTGTTAAGGTGTATCCAATTGGTAGGCTTGATAAGGATTCAGAGGGCTTAATACTCTTGACAAACGATGGAGAGTTTGCAAATTTTATTATGCATCCAAGGCACCACGTTTCTAAGACATATAGAGTTACAATTCCTTCTGATGTTAGCGAACAACAACTAATTAACCTATCAACAGGAGTTAAGCTTGATGATGATAGCGTTACTGCTGAGGCTCAGGTTGTTATTGTAACAAAGGAAGCAAACAGAACTGTGCTTCGTATAACAATACACGAGGGCAAAAACAGGCAAATCAGAAGAATGTGCGAGGCTGTTGGCTTAACAGTTGCTCGACTAAGACGTACTAACATAGGGCCAGTTAAGCTTGGAATGCTTCAAACAGGGGAATGGAGAGAGCTTAGCGCAACAGAAGTTGGCGCATTAAGAAATGCTGTTAAGATTCACCAAATTCAAGGGCCTGGCAGAAAGAACAAGAAGTTCTCTCAAAGAACTGGCAATAAGGGCATTGGCATAAAGAAGAATAATAATAAAAAGAAATAACTTACAAAAAGTTCATTTGTTTTCAAAAGAAAATTTTATTTGTAAGGTTATAATAAATGGAAACTGTTTGCAGTTAAAACAAAGCATCAAGAGGAGGCGAATATGGCTAAGAGCATGACTGGCTTTGGCAGATGTCAAAAGCTGATAGATGGCAGGGAATTCACTGTTGAGATAAAATCGGTTAATCATCGCTATTTTGAGTTTTCATCTAAAATTAGAGGAAGCTATGGTTTTCTTGAGGACAAGCTAAAAGCTTTAGTGTCTGAGAGAGTATCAAGGGGCAAGGTGGATTTATATTTATATATAGATAACAGCGGTTCTGACGCTCAAGAAGTTAAGGTCAACACAGCTCTTGCAGAAGGGTATTTAAAGGCTCTTAAAGAGGTGTCTAAGGTATCTAGTTCTCTTGGTGTGCCAGATGATATTAAGCTTAGCTCTTTAATAAGGTTTTCTGATATATTTAGTGTTGAAAAGCCTAAAGAGGACGAGGAAGAGCTTTGGAGGATGGTTTCAGAGGTTGTTGGCGTTGCGCTTGATGATTTCATTCGCATGAGAGAAGCCGAAGGCGACAGACTAAAGTCTGATCTTATTTTGAGGATAGAAACTATAAGAGATCATGTTGCTGAAGTTGAGAAGCTTGTGCCAAAGGCAACTGAGGATTATAGGAATAAGCTTTATGGCAGATTATGCGAAGTGCTTGAAGATAGAAATATTGATGAGCAGAGAATTATGCTTGAGGCTGCTATCTTCTCAGAAAAGACAGCGACTAACGAAGAAACTGTTAGGCTTAGAAGCCATTTATCCCAGTTTGTTTCTATCATATCTTCTGGGGATGCTTCTGGCAGAAAGCTAGACTTTTTAGTTCAGGAGATAAACAGGGAAGTTAATACTATAGGCTCAAAATGCCAAAATATTGAGATAAGCAGAATTGTTATTGAGCTAAAGAGCGAGATTGAAAAGATAAGGGAACAAATTCAGAATTTAGAATAGGCAGGGCTTTAAATGAAACTGATAAACATAGGTTTTGGTAATATGGTTTCGGCGCAAAAAGTTGTTGCTATAGTAGCGCCTGAGTCTGCACCAATCAAAAGAATAATTCAAGATGCCAAAGATTCTGGCAGGCTTATAGACGCAACATATGGCAGAAGAACAAGAGCTGTTATTATAACGGATTCAGAGCATGTTGTGCTTTCTGCAATTCAACCAGAAACTGTCGCTAATAGGCTTGGCGCAGAAGAGGACGATGAGGAGGAAGAAAATGAATAGAGGAAATTTAATTGTGTATTCAGGGCCTTCTGGAGTTGGCAAAGGAACAATAATATCTCCTTTAGTCGAAGAGGGCAGATTTTCTCTTTCTATATCGGCAACAACAAGAAGCCCAAGAGAGGGCGAGATTGATGGTGTTAATTACTTCTTTTTATCAAAAGAGGAATTTGAAAGCAAGATAAATGATGGCGAGTTTTTAGAGCATGCTAAATATAGCGATAACTACTACGGCACTCCTAAAGCCTTTGTTGAGAAAATGCTAGATGAAGGCAAAGATGTGCTTTTGGAGATTGAGGTTGTTGGGGCAATGAATGTTAAAGAAAGCTTCCCAGATGCAACTTTCATCTTTGTTATGCCTCCTTCAGCCCCTGTTTTAAGGGAGAGATTAGTTGGCAGAGGCACTGAAACTAATGAGCAGATTGAAAAAAGGCTGGCTGCGGCTAAGTTTGAAATTTCAAAAGCTTATCATTATGATTTTGTTATTATAAATGATGATTTAGAAGAGGCGAGAAAAGAGCTTATTTCTTGTGTTGAGGCTGGAAAGACTCTTGCGAGAAAGAATGCGGCTTTTATTTTAGAAACAGAGAAAAAATTAAACTAGTCAGGAACTGTTTTTGTTTATGGCTTGTGCATAACTATTAAAGATTATTTAAAAAGGGGTATGAAATTATGTTAAGACCTGCAATGTCAGATATGCTAAAAAATCCACAAGACTACTACGAGTTTGTAGTTAGTGTTGCAAAGAGAGCTAGAGAGATAGCTGAGGAGATGGAAGACGAGAATTATCCAGAGGATAAGAAAGATCTAAAGCCAGTTAAGCTTGCTTTAGAAGAGCTTGCTAACAAAGATAATGTTGTTGTTGGCGAGGAGCTTGCTATTGACGAAATTGAAGAAATCGAGGAAATTGAGGCTCTAGAAGAGGCTTTAGAACAAGAGATAGCTGAATAATAATTACTGGGAGGGAGCAAGCTTCTTCCCATTTGTCAAATATAAGTTAGTTTGGAGAAGTAAGAAATGTTAGCTGGTGTGGCACTAGAAAAGGCGCTTAGCTCTTTTGATAAGATATATCATTATAAAATACCTAGTGATATCACTGTGTCAGCTGGTATGCGTGTAACTGTGCCTTTTGGGAAAGGGAACACAGAAAAAACGGCTCTTGTGCTGGAGATTTTGAGCGAAAGAGAATATAGTGGAGAGCTTTCTAAGTTAAAAAGCATAACCTCTAAAATAGATGACCAGCCTATATTGGATGAGGAAGGCATATTTTTGGTGGAGGCGCTAAAGGAGATGACCTTTTGCAGCTACTTTGATGCTTTTCGCTCTATAGTCCCTCCAGGTATTGGAATGAAGCGGCTGGAGGGTGTAATGCTTTCTGCTGATATACCATCAGAAGGACTAGAGCTTTCAGAGAGGGCAGAGGAGCTATATAAAAAACTTAAATCAAAAAAGACAATGCTCGAAAAAGAAAAGATACTAGACCAACAAGCTCTCGAAGAGCTAATCGCAAAAGGAGTTGCAGAGCTTACACAACAGCTTAAACGCAAAATTGGCGATAAGAGGGCTGTTATGGCAAGGCTTATTGACACTGAACAAGACTATAAACTAACGCCTAAACAGCAGGATGTGGTTGAGTTTTTAATGGGTGTTGAGAGGGCTTCTGTTAAAGAGATATGCTATTTTTGCGGTGTTGGTCAGGGTGTGGTTGAAAATCTAGCCAAAAAAGGCAGACTAGAGCTCTATGAAGAGATTGTTTATAGAGAGATTGAGAAGACAGAGCTTAAAATAACCGAAACCAAATTATCAGATCATCAAGCGAGCGTGCTTAGCAAGATAGAGGGCTTTTTAGAGGATAAAAAGAAAACCACAACCTTGCTTTATGGAGTTACAGGAAGCGGAAAGACGCAAGTTTTTATTAAGCTAATTGAAAAGACCTTAAAGAGAGGAAAGAGCGTTATTATTCTTGTGCCTGAAATAGGGCTTACTCCTCAAACAGTGGCTGAATTTACAGGGCGATTTGGGGATAGGGTTGCGCTTTTACATTCTGCGCTTTCTATGGGCGAGAGGCTTGATCAGTGGCGAAAGATAAAAGAAGGCAACGCTGATGTTGTTGTTGGGACAAGGATGGCTGTTTTTGCCCCAGTTAAAAATGTTGGGCTAATTGTAATTGATGAAGAGCAGGAGCGTACTTATAAAAGCGAAAGCACTCCTAGATATAGCGCAATTAAAGTAGCGATAGCGAGGGCAAAGCGTGCTGGAGCTGGTGTGTTATTATGTTCGGCAACGCCTTCAATAGAGAGCTTTTATAAAGCTACAAACGGCATATACAATTTTGCTGAACTAACAGAACGATTTTCAAAAAATGGGCTTCCTCCTGTTGTGACAATTGATATGAACCATGCTGAGAAGGTTGAGGGCAGCAGCATAATTTCGGACGAGCTTGCTTTTGAGATTAAGAGAAGGCTTGATAAGAAAGAGCAGACAATACTGCTATTAAATCGCAGAGGTTATCATACTATGGTTAAGTGTAGTGGTTGCCAGAGTGTGGCTAAATGCCCTCATTGCAGCGTTGCGCTGACATACCACAGGGCAAATGACAGCTTAGTATGCCATTATTGCGGCTTTACTAAAACAGCTGCTAGCAAATGCGATTTATGCCAAAAGCCGTTAAGCTCTTCAATAGGAATTGGCACACAAAGAGTTGAGCAAGAAGTTAGGGCTTTATATCCGTCTGCAAAAGTGCTTAGAATGGATATGGACACAACTATGACAAAATATTCTCACCAAAGGCAGTTTGAAAGCTTCTCTAAGGGAGAATATGATATAATGATAGGAACGCAGATGGTGGCTAAGGGACTAAACTTTCCTAAAGTTACCTTAGTCGGAGTTTTAGCAGCAGACCAATCTTTATACAACGAGGACTTTAGGGCGTATGAAAGAACCTTTTCCTTATTAACTCAAGTTGTTGGGAGATGCGGAAGAAGCGAACTTGCTGGTATCGCCTATGTTCAAACATACACACCAGACAATGAGGTTATCTCCCTTTCTGCAAAACAAAACTACAAAGCCTATTATAGTATGGAGCTTCCTTTTAGGGAGATTGGTTTATATCCGCCATACTGCGACATATTTGAAATCGCATTTTATCACGAAGATGAGTTTATAGTCGAGGAGAGTGCAGTTAAGTTTTCAGAGATTTTTAGAAGACTAGCAAAAGATAAGTATCAAAACTTGCCTATTCGTTTGCTAGGACCTGCACAAGCCTCAATCTACAAGCAAGCAGATAGATATAAGCTTCAATTTATGTTAAAATGCAGAGATAACAGGCAGACTAGAGAGCTAATAAGGGAAACCTTAAATTTATATAACAAAGATAAAAATTTAGCGTTATGTAGCGTTGATACTAATGGTTAAGGGTTTCGCAGTAAACTTGCAGTGTTCCGTCAGCTAGAGTGAGAGTTTTGCTGAAATTTTTTGCAAAAAATTTCAGCATCAAAGGGCTGCCCCTTTGGCGCTTTCCGC
>CAYJEV010000039.1:0-15379 GCA_964369265.1 uncultured Oscillospiraceae bacterium | reverse complement strand
AGCATCAAAGGGCTGCCCCTTTGGCGCTCACCGCAGTGAGCGAAATACTTAAAAAGAAACTTAATAGCTTTCACATCAAAAAACAAGACAGGCACAAAAGTCTAAAATTCACAGCAAAACTGGAATGACGACAGGGTGAAAGCTTAACTAGCCCCTAAACAAGGGAGCGTACTTTCCGTACCCACCCATCAAGTAAGCGGAGCGGAGCCTTGATGGCAAAGAAACTAGATGATAGCACAAAACTAAAATGGCGACTGATAGTCGCCGCTACAACTTGCGATGTCATTTAATGTTTTATATGACCATAAATAGCCCACTAAAAATTGATGCCCTATAATAGTAGGGTGCGGCGCTCGACGCACCGTCGCACGAAAATCGCCACAACGTCACGAAATTCCTCACAATGTCGTACGAAAATCGCCACAACGTCACGCAATTCCCCGCAACGTCGCACATAAAACAGCCACAAGGAACGATTGACAGGTCATTTTGGTTTTTGGGGTTGTATAGAGTTTGGTGGGGTGGATGTGTTTTAGTACAAGGGATGTCGAGCGCCATCCCCTACCATGGAAACGTTGGCACGACATATAGTTTGGTTTTGTCATTTCCACATCGTGCGTATCATCTAGTTAGTTGTGTTCGTACTTTTGTCATTGAACAAAAGTACCAAAAATCAACGAGAGGGTGGGGACAGGTAGTTTGGTGCATTTTAGTATTTTTCGATATTCCGTTTGCACGAAACTTAAAATAACGCTCTACGTTCTATATCCTTAAACTACAATCACCATCGTGAATAAACTTTATGTTTTAGCAAAAAGAATAGCGAAATTAAAAAAACGAAAAATACAGACAAAATGAATTTACTTTAGTGGAAACCGAAACAACGTAAGCCAACTTTTGTGGGTCGCTAGTTTGTGGGGGTATATGGTTTGGTTTTGTCATTTAATGTTTTGCATGACGATAAATGACACACCAAAACTTGATGCCCAAAAATAGTAGGGTGCGGCTCTCGACGCACCGTCGCACGAAAATCGTCATAGCTACAATAACACAGTTTAAAGCGATTTATGCGCTATTGTTTTCAGAGAGGGAACAGTTTGGCTAGGTGAAAGCGGGAATAGGGGGAATATTATAAAAAGGGAATTGGAATAATTTGTTGTGGATTTGTATATAAATTATATAATACCGCAGTTAAAAGATGATATATCGACAATGTATTATTTTGGTATATTGTTGGACGTCTAAGGTAGTTTGATATAAAAAATGGCATATCACGTTTGTATTTTGTGCAATTCGTCTTATTGCAACCGTTAAAAGGAAAGTTTATACACGTAAATGTTAAAAATTGCTAGTTTAGCAATAGATTTCATAAATATACTTGATTTTCTAGCTAAATGCTGTATAATAGCATTATAAACAAAAATGACATTGAACAAAAATAACTTTATTGCGATTATAACAGTTAATTTGGTGAAAAATGTCAATGTGTATTTGTTAGAACAACAGTTGTATGGAAGAGTAGTGTATATTTTACAGCTACTTTTTTAATAAAAAATAATTATGAGGTGAAGCTTTATGAGTAATTCAACAAAGAGAATTCTAGGTCTAGCACTTGCTTCTGCAATGTTGCTTAGCACATTCGCTGGTTGTAGTAGTTCAGACGAAGGTACAACATCTACTCCAACAGGTACAGATAGTTCAGCATCCGGCGATGCAACTTCCATGGCGGACAAAGATACTGTTATCATAGCAACAGCTAATGAAACACCATCTGTTCACCCTTATGACCACAACGCAGTTGCTGGTAACTACATGAACCAACTTACATACGACACACTATTTGTTACTGACTTCGAACTAAATACTGTTCCAAGCCTAGTTGACACATACGAAAACGTGTCTGAAACTGAGTGGATGTTCACACTAAAAGACAACATCATGTTCCATAATGGCGAGAAGATGACAGCTGAAGACGTTAAGGCTTCTCTAGACTGGGCAAAGACTTTCGCAGTTGTTGCTCAATACACAAAGAATATTGGCGAATGTGAAGTTATTGATGAGCTAACTTTCAAGCTAACAACTCCTGCTCCATATGCTAACCTGCTAATGGACTTAACTCACCACGGTAACTGTATCCTACCAAAATCTCTAATCGATTCTGGTAACAACTTTAACGAGAACCCAATCGGTTCTGGTCCATACAAATTCGTTGAGTGGACATTAGGTGATAAGCTAGACTTCGTTGCTTTCGAAGATTACTTTGATGGCGCTCCAGCTATCGCTAACATGACTTGGAGAGTTATCCCTGAGGGTGCTTCCAGAACAATCGCTCTAGAAACAGGCGAAATTGATGCTATCATCGAAGTTGAATCCAACGACGTTGCTAGAATTGATGAAAACCCAGATCTAAATCTATATAGCATCGCATCTACATCCCATAACTTCATGATGATCAACAATGAAGTTACTCCATACAACAACCAAGACCTAAGACTAGCGCTTAACTACGCTATCAACAGAGATGACATTATCACAGTTGCTCTAAATGGTAGAGGTATCCCAGCTGTTACTCAAACTCCAATCGGTCTTCCAGGTACTTCTATGGAAAACTCCTACACATATGATGTGGAAAAAGCAAAACAATACCTAGCAGATTCTGGTGTTGACCCAGCAACAGTTGAAATGCCAATCATCTGTTCTGACGATACTAAGAGAAGAGCTGGTGAGGTTATGCAAGCTTCTCTACTAGAGAACTTAGGCATTAACGCAACTATCGAGTCTATGGACCTTGCAACTTATCTATCTGCAACAGCAGAAGGTGATTACATTGCAGCTATCGGCGGTTACACTTCTTCTTCTAACCTAGGTTATGTTTTAGGCGTATGGCACTCATCTTCCATCAACGCTTCCAACAAAACTAGAATGAACGATGCAGAAGTTGATAGACTAATCGACCTAGCAGGTGTTACTCTAGAAGCTGATGCAAGAAATGCAACTCTGGAAGAGCTATCTGCTTACCTAAACTCTATCGCTGGTCAAGTTCCTCTGTACCAAAACGAAATGCTAAGAGCTTCTAATGCTAACCTTGTTGGCTTTGAGTGTTCACCAAGTGGTGTTATCAAGTACGCTAAACTATCTTGGAAATAATTTAAACTCTTAACTAATTCATAAACTTATTAAACTCTGTGGACTAACCCTCCACAGAGTTTTTTGTTTTGAACTCGTTATTTTTTAGCTTGAAAATAAAGTTTGTTCGCAATGGTGATTTTATATCAAACATATAATTTCTCAAGGCTTGAATTGGTATGGTGAGTTAGTGAGGGAAATGCTTTGTGGGTGGCTTCGCTCACATTTTAGTTCTTAGTTTAAAATATACTATATATAATATTGTTTTTTGTTTATATATGACAACAAAAACTATGCAATACAATAGCTATTCATTTGTATTAGAGTTTGTATTATAAAAAATTACCAAAAGGCAAATTATTGCAAAAACTAATGTGCAAAAGTTATAAAATATAAAGATGAATCCAAAAATATTAAAGTGTGCAACTGGTATACATAGAAAAAATTGGAATAATGTGCCGAAAAATGTCGAAATCATTGTCGAATATAATGCAAAGTTTGAAATAAAATGCAAAAATTATAGGTAAATAGTGAAAATTTACTAAAATGATGTCTTGATGTCTTGAAATTGATAAAAAGTTAATGTATAATTGCAAATACGAACAAAAAAGTATCTTTTGTGCTTGTTTTACATTCCAGAGATGAGCCGAGATTACTGAAATTTACATGACTAGTCAATTTTGTATTTTTTGTTAAAACAAATGCTGGCCAACTTAGGGTCTGCAAAAATTATGAGGTGAAAAAAATGAGAAATTCCACAAAGCGTATTCTTGCAATGATGCTAATGGCTGCAACAATGGTTTCTACATTCGCAGCTTGTGGCTCTGACACAGGATCTAGCACAGAATCTTCTGATGGTTCTTCTGCAGCTGTTAACAAGGATAGCATCGTTATCGCAACAGCTAATGAAACTCCATCTATGAATCCATTTGACCACAACGCAGTTGCTGGCGACTACATGAACCAGTTAACTTTCGACCAACTATTCAAAACTGATATGGAGCTAAACACAGTTCCTCATCTAGTTGACACTTACGAGGCAGTTTCCGAAACAGAGTGGAAAATGACTCTAAAGCCAGGCATTAAGTTCCACAACGGCGAAACTATGACAGCTGAAGACGTTAAGGCTTCCCTTGACTATGCAAAAGAATTCCCAGTTGTTGCTCAATACACTAAGATGATTGGCGAAGTTACTGTTATTGACGACCTAACTTTCACAATCAAAACTCCAGAGCCATATGCTAACCTGCTAATGGATCTAACTCACCACGGCAACATGATCGTTCCAAAATCTCTAATCGAAGCTGGCAACAACTTCAATGAGAATCCAGTTGGTTCTGGTCCATATAAATTTGTTGAGTGGACTCTAGGCGACAAGATTGACTTCGTTGCTTTTGATGAGTACTTCCTAGGCGCTCCAGCTATCACTAACATGACTTGGAGAATTATCCCAGAAGGCGCTTCCAGAACTATCGCTCTAGAAACAGGCGAAGTTCATGCGGTTGTTGAGGTTGAATCCAACGATGCTGCAAGAATTGAAGAGAATGTTGATCTAAACCTATATAAAGTTCCTTCTACTTCTCTAAACTATATGATGATTAACACTGAGATGGAGCCATTTAATAATAATGACTTCAGACTAGCTTTAAACTACGCAATCAACAGAGATGATGTTATCACTGTTGCTCTAAATGGTCTTGGTATCCCAGGAGTTGTTCAAACTCCAATCGGCCTACCAGGTACTTCTATGGAAGGTGCTTACTCCTATGATGTTGAAAAGGCTAAGGAATACCTAGCTGCTTCAGGCGTTGATCCATCCACAGTTGTTCTTCCAATCATCTGTTCTGACGATACTAAGAGAAGAGCTGCTGAGGTTATGCAAGCTTCTCTATTAGAAAACCTAGGCATCAATGCAACTATTGAGTCTATGGACCTTGCAACTTACCTATCTGTAACTGCTGAAGGTAACTATACTGCTGCTATTGGCGGATATGTTTCTTCTTCTAACCTAGGTTTTGTACAAGGCGTTTACCATTCTTCTTCTATCAACGCTTCTAACAAAACAAGAATTAATGTTCCAGAGATCGATGCAGCTATTGATACTGTTGCAACAACTCTTGATGAAGCTGCTAGAACTGCTGAAATGGAAAAGCTATCTGCTAGCTTAACTGCATTAGCACCAAACCTAACTCTATATCAAGATGAAATGCTAAGAGCTTCCCACAAGGATCTAATCGGCTGGGAGTGTTCACCATCTGGCGTTATCAACTACTCCGCTCTAGCTTGGGCATAATAAAAGAATATCTCGCTGATTAAATAACTGCCCAGAAGTTTAATGAACCGAGTTGAATATTCTAAAATAGCTCCTTCCTTTGATTAGGGAGGAGCTATTTTCGCGCTTGAAATGACGGATTTGAAATGAAATCTGTCATTATCTCTAGTTACAAATTGTAACTTTTAAAAATCGACTTACTAAATCTTCGTATATTGATGTTATATTGAAACAAAAAGTCGTTTATATTTTTGGTAAAATCACCAAAAGAAGTATGCAACAAAGTTACATTGTTTCTTTGTCTATTGATTTTGAAAAAAAGCTAGTGTATAATTACGAAGTCGACAAAAATTGAAAAACTAGTATTTTTGTAGCTATAACTCGGAAATAGAGCGAAACAATATGCATATATTTTCAGAATAATGCTTAATAAAAATATGATTTTTTCAAGTTTTGTGTATTTAGAACAGTGCTTAACTGCACGAGAATTATTATGAGGTGAAATTTATGAGAAACTCCACAAAGCGCATTCTTGCAATGATGCTTGCGGCAGCAATGATGGTTGGTACTTTCGCAGCTTGCGGAAGCGACGACACAGCTACTTCTGGCGCAGAGGCTTCAGGAACAACAGCTTCCGAAGGCGAAGACAAAGATTCTGTTATTATCTCAACAGCAAATGAAACTCCATCCATGAGCCCATTCGACCACAACGCAGTTGCTGGTGACTACATGAACAACCTAACTTTCGATCAGTTATTCAAAACTGATATGGAACTAAACACTTACCCACACCTAGTTGATACTTATGAAGCATTAACTGAAACTGAGTGGCAATTCACGCTAAAATCTGGCGTTATGTTCCACAACGGCGAAACTATGACAGCTGAAGACGTTAAGGCTTCCCTTGACTATGCAAAAGAATTCCCAGTTGTTGCTCAATACACTAAGATGATTGGCGAAGTTACTGTTATTGACGACCTAACTTTCACAATCAAAACTCCAGAGCCATATGCTAACCTGCTAATGGATCTAACTCACCACGGCAACATGATCGTTCCAAAATCTCTAATTGATGCTGGCAACAACTTCAATGAGAATCCAATTGGTTCTGGTCCATATAAATTCGTTGAGTGGACTCTAGGCGACAAGATTGATTTCGTTGCTTTCGAGGACTACTTCGGTGGCGCACCAGCTATCACTAACATGACTTGGAGAGTTATCCCAGAGGGTGCTTCCAGAACAATCGCTCTAGAAACAGGCGAAATTGACGCTATCGTTGAAGTTGAATCCAACGACGCAGCAAGAATTGAAGAGAATGCTGACCTAAACCTATACGGCATCGCTTCAACTTCCCATAACTTCATGATGATCAACACTGAGCTGCCTGCTTTCGATAATAAAGACTTCAGACTAGCTCTAAACTACGCAATTAACAGAGATGATATCATTACAGTTGCTTTAAACGGACTAGGCGTACCAGCTACAACTCAAATGCCTCTTGGCCTACCAGGCACAACTGAAGAGGGCGGCTATTCTTATGATCCTGAAAAGGCTAAGGAATACCTAGCTGCTTCTGGCGTTGATGCTTCCACAGTTGCAATGCCAATCATCTGTTCTGACGATACTAAGAGAAGAGCTGCAGAAGTTATGCAAGCTTCTCTACTAGAAAACCTAGGCATCAATGCAACAATTGAGGCTATGGACCTTGCGACTTACCTATCTGTAACAACAGAGGGTGACTACACAGCTGCTATCGGCGGTTACACTTCTTCTTCCAACCTAGGTTATGTTCTAGGCGTATGGCATTCTTCTTCCATCAATGCTTCTAACAAAACTAGAACAAACGATGCTGAAGTTGACAGACTAATCGATCTTGCTGGCGTTACTCTAGAGGCAGAAGCAAGAAACGCAACTCTTGAAGAGCTATGTGTATACCTAAACGGTATTGCTCCACAAGTTCCACTTTACCAACCAGAAATGCTAAGAGCTTCCAACAAGAACCTAATCGGTTGGGAATGCTCACCATCTGGTGTTATTGACTACGCTGCACTAGCTTGGGCATAATAATCAGTTAACATTTAGAAAAACAATATTTAAAGACATCACCTTAATTGGTGGTGTCTTTTTGCTTTGCTGATGGCTAATGAGTTCGCAGTGAACTTGCAGTGTTCCGTCAGATAGAGTAAAAGTTTTGCTAAATTTTTTTCAAAAAATTTCAGCATCAAAGGGCTGCCCCTTTGGCGCTCACCGCAGTGAGCGAAATACTTTAAAAAAGAAGCCTAACAGCTTTCACATCATAAAACAAGACAGGAACAAAAACCTAAAATTCACAACAAAATCTGGAATGAGGACAAGGTGAAAGCTTAACTAGACCATAAACAGAGGAATGCACTATCCGAACCCACCCATCAAGTAAGCGGAGCGGAGCCTTGATGGCAATAAAACCATATGATTTACACAAAATTAAAATCGCGACTACTAGTCGCCGCCATAATTTGCATAATTAACAAAGCGAAATTGCATAATGCACATTAGTCCATAGAATATTTTAGTGAAAAAGCCATATCACGCATGCATCACAAAGATAAATTTTATTGTGTTGCAACATAGTAGTACAGCAATGCATTAGTTAAAAGAAGTAAAGGTATTGTAATGTTATTGTGGAATTCATATAACAAAGGCAGATGAATATTTGCATATTGCATAAACAAAAAGAATATTTCTAAATAATGTATATTTCCCGAGAATTAAATGGAACTTTTTCCAATAAAAAATTAATATATTGCACTAAAATTATTGACCTCGGGTTTAATCTATGTTATAATTTCAATATTAACTGCATGATTTGTTACTGTTTTATGATACAGTTGCACAAAAAGCAGATAATCGCCTCTTAAAACGCAAGTTTTTGAGAAGTGGTGAATATTTTGCTGATTTACCAATTTGCTTTTTTGTTTTGATGAATAAATTTTTTGGGAATAAATCTTGTCTTCTTTGTGGATAGTTGATAAAGATGAATTTATACAAAAATAAATTCAGTGCAAAAGAATAGGGCATGGTGGCAAATTAGCGCTGCGCCGAGATTGACAATTGCTAAATTGTAGTAAGGCTTTGTAAATTTAATATAATTAGTTGCAAAAGATAGCTGCTTGTACGAAATATGGGGAGCTATACGAAATAAGAAGTTTTATAAAAGCAAAACTGCACTTGACTTTTTTAATAACAACTTATGGGTGCGACTAAAGCTTATTAGTTTTACTAGCTGTAGTTTAGTGATAGGTTAATACGGCTTTTTTTCAGACTAAATAAATAAAATTATCTAGTTTGAGCTGCCCTGAAGCAATCTAGGGTGTAATAGTGAAAGACAAATTTAGTGGACTGATTGCAAAACTAATTTTTAGAATAACTATTACCGCAGAAATGTTCTTAAATAAAGGGTTAGTCGCCTAAATGAGAACGTGTGCAGAGAAGCGGAGACACAGGAGGAACAATGTGGAAATTTATTATTAGAAGACTATTGCTTTTGATACCTGTACTTATGGGTGTAACATTCATTATTTACATGATCATGAGCTTTGCTCCAGGCGACCCAGCAAAGGTTATCCTTGGTGAGCAAGCGCTTCCAGAGCAGATTGAGGCACTAAGAGAGGAAATGGGACTAAATGATCCTGTTATCGTCCAATATGGTAGATACATATTTAATCTGCTAACTCTTGATATGGGTACTTCCTATAAAACTAAGAACCCTGTATCTGACGAAATTGTTTCAAGACTTCCAAACACATTTAGACTAGCAGTAACAGCAGCATGTTTTGCCGTTATTATGGCGTTGCCTCTCGGTATTTTGGCTGCAGTTAAACAAAACACAATATTCGATGGACTAAGTATGTTTATAGCGCTGCTTGGTGTATCTATGCCTATATTCTGGCTGGGTCTGCTCTTGATTCTATTCTTCTCGCTCCAACTTGGATGGTTCCCATCTGGTGGTGCAGAAGGTTGGAAGAGCCTTGTACTTCCAGCGAGTGCGCTTGGCTTCCTTCACATGGCGGCTATCGCAAGAACAACTCGTTCCTCTATGCTAGAGGTTATCCGTCAAGACTATATCCGTACAGCTAGAGCTAAGGGTGTTGATGAGAGCGTTGTTATCAGAAAGCACGCACTAAGAAATGCTCTTATCCCAACTATCACTGTTGTTGGTATCCAAATTGGTGGACTTCTAGCAGGTTCCGTTCTAACAGAGTCTGTATTTGCATGGCCTGGAATTGGACGACTAATGATCACATCTATCCAAGGTAGAGATATCCCAATGGTACTTGGATGTGTTATCGTGTTCTCCGCATGTTTTACAATCATCAACCTTTGCGTTGACGTAATATACGGATTCGTTGATCCAAGAATTAAATCTATGTACGCGTAAAGGAGGAAGAAAATGAGTACAACATCTGCAAATGTAAAAGAAAATGTAACGACGCTTAAAAAACAAAGCCAAATCATGGAAGTTTGGAAGCGTCTTCGTAGAAATAAAACAGCAGTTTTAGGTCTAATTATCTTCGTTGCAATGATAGTAGTGGTTCTTATATCACCTCTACTATTCGACTACGAAACAGAAGTTATCAAGCAAAACATCTCTAATCGTCTTCAAGCTCCTTCAGCTGAACACCCATTCGGTACTGACGAGCTTGGTCGTGATATCCTAGCAAGAGTTCTATATGGTGGTAGAGCTTCTCTATCCATCTCCTTCACAGCGGTTGTGTTCTCTCTAACAATTGGTGGTATTATCGGTTCTTTCGCTGGTTACTTTGGCGGAATGACAGATATGATCACAATGCGTTTTATGGACGTACTATCCGCTATCCCTGGTAACCTTCTTGCTATCACACTTGTTGCGTCCCTAGGACCTTCAACTCAAAACCTAGTTATAGCGCTTTCCATCTCTGGTATTCCTAACTTCTCAAGAATCGTTCGTGGTGCTGTATTAACAGTGCGTGAAGTTGAGTACATCGAGGCAGCAAGAGCTATCGGCGCTAAGAACTTTGTAATCATCAAGGACCATATCCTACCAAACTGTATGGCTCCTATCATCGTTCAGACAACACTAAACGTTGCATCTGTTATCCTTTCAACAGCAGGTCTAAGCTTCCTTGGTCTTGGTGTTCAGGCTCCAGAGCCAGAGTGGGGTGCATTACTGTCTAACGGTAGAACATACATTCGTGACTATCCATACATGACATTATTCCCAGGTCTAGCGATAATGACAACAATCTTATCCCTAAACCTACTAGGCGATGGTCTTCGTGACGCACTTGACCCAAGACTAAAATAGTCAATACTTGATAGGAGGTATACAATGAGCAGTACTAATCTAAAAACAGATGTAGCAGTAGATATAAAAGATTTAGTTGTTGAGTACAGAACCGATGACGGTGTTGTACAGGCGCTAAACTCACTAGACCTAAAAATTGGTCGTGGTAAAACTCTTGGCCTAGTTGGAGAAACAGGTGCAGGAAAGACAACAGCTGGTCTTTCCATCCTTAACCTTATCCCAAACCCTCCAGGAGTTATCGTTTCTGGAACAATCCATCTTGATGGTGAAGATGTTCTAACAAAAACTGAAAAAGAGATGCAAACAATTAGAGGTAAGGGCGTATCAATGATATTCCAAGATCCTATGACATCTCTAAACCCAGTTCTAACAGTTGAAGATCAAATCGCTGAAGTTATTGCGCTTCATGAAAAAGTAGACAAAGAAGAGTCCTACAACAGAGCAAGAAAAATGCTTGAGCTTGTTGGTATCCCAGGCGAAAGAGGTAAGGAATATCCTCACCAATTCTCCGGCGGTATGAAGCAACGTGTTGTTATTGCGATTGCACTTGCATGTTCTCCAGCTCTACTAATCGCTGATGAGCCAACAACAGCTCTTGACGTTACAATTCAAGCTCAGATCCTTGAGATGATGAAGGGACTAAAAGAGCAATACAATACATCAATGCTTATGATCACTCATGACCTTGGTATTGTTGCTGAGATTTGTGATGAAGTATCTATCATCTATGCTGGCCATATCATTGAGCATGGTACACTAGAAGATGTATTCAACAACACAAGACACCCATACACAGAGGGTCTATTCAACTCCCTACCAAACCTAGAAGACAGATCTGCTAAGCTAAAGCCTATCAAGGGATTAATGCCAGACCCAACTAGGCTACCAGCTGGTTGTGCGTTCTGCCCAAGATGTGATTATGCTATGGAGATTTGTAAGACTGAGAAGCCAAAGGATGTTTATCGTAATGATACACACAGAGTTTCTTGTCACCTATACAATGAAGTAAATATCGTAGAAGGAAAGGTGATCAACAGATGAGTTCTACACAACCATTAATAGACGTAAGAAACGCCAAAAAATATTTCAAAACTCCTCGTGGTCTGCTTCATGCAGTAGATGATGTATCATTTACAATTCATAAAGGTAAGACTTTAGGTGTGGTTGGTGAGTCAGGCTGCGGTAAGTCCACAACTGGACGTGTACTACTAAGACTACTAGAGCCAACTGCTGGTCAAATCCTATTCGAGGGAGAGGACATCGTTCCTCTAGACGAAGAGGCAATGAGAAAGAAGAGATCTGAACTTCAAATCATCTTCCAAGATCCGTTCTCCTCTCTAAACCCTCGTAAGACAGTTTCTCAAATCATTGAGGAGCCACTAAGACTAAACAAAATCATTCTTGATAAGCAAAAAAGACAAGAGAAAGTATTAGAAATCATGCAAATCGTTGGACTTGCTGAGCGTCTATTCAATACTTATCCTCATGAGCTTGATGGCGGTAGAAGACAAAGAATTGGTATTGCAAGAGCTCTTGCACTAAATCCAAAATTCATCGTTTGTGATGAGCCAGTTTCTGCTCTTGACGTTTCTATCCAAGCGCAAATTCTTAACCTTATGAATGAGCTACAAGAGTCTATGGGTCTAACATACATGTTCATCACTCATGACCTTTCTGTTGTAAATCACTTCTCTGATGATATCGCAGTTATGTACTTAGGTAAGCTAATTGAGAAAGCTCCTTCCGAGGTTCTATTCTCTAACCCAACTCACCCATACACACAAGCGCTTCTTTCTGCTATTCCTGTACCAACTCTTGGTGCTAAGAAGGAAAGAGTTCTTCTAAAGGGCGAGATTACTTCACCTATCAATCCAAAGCCTGTTTGCCGTTTTGCTAACAGATGTAACTACGCAACTGATAGATGTCGTTCCGAAGAGCCACAACTAAAGGAAATCGCTCCAGGACACTTCGTTTCCTGTTTCCTAGTTGACTAATTGCTAATTAAAAAACACCAGCCTCGCTGGTGTTTTTTTGCGTTTGTTAGGGTTAACAAAATTTTAAATGATATGCAAATTGTAGCGGCGACTAGTAGTCGCCATTTTAGTTTTTCGCTGTCATCTGGTTTCTTGCCATCAAGAATCCGCTCTCGCTTACTTGATGGGTGGGGACGGCAAGTACGCTCCTTTGTTTAGGGACTAGTTAAGCTTTCACATGAATACACCTTAGCTTTGTGCGAACTTGAAGGTTTTGTTCCTGTCTTGTTTTTAATGTGAAAGCTGTTTAGTTTTTTAAGAATTTCGCTTTCTGCGGAAAGCGCCAAAGGGGCAGCCCTTTGATGCTGAAATTTTTTGCAAAAAATTTAGCAAAACTCTGTGTAAGCCTGACGGAACACTGCAAGTTTAGTGAAATGATAAGTTGCAATTTATAGCTAACTTTGATACAATAACTACAAACAAAACCAAGAAAGTAGGGAAAGCATGGAATATAATAACAAACTTAATACACCAAACGAAATAGATAACCTAAGAAAAAAGGCTACTAAGTATCTCTGCGCTTTAATAATAGGCACGATAATATTTCTGCCACTAGGCGCTATAACCAATAATACACTAATCATTTTTGCAATACTAATACCATTACTTTACATTGCCTTCATGGCGACTTACTATGTTGAAAAAAGAAGAAAACTCGCCCTGCATTTTAACAAAACAGGACAAAGGCAGTTTGCTTTGCTCTCAACACCAACTAACTTTGCAATCGAAAGCTATTTCTATAACAAAAACTATGAGGTGCTTAGCTTTAGTGATGCGATATTCGCTGTTAAATTGTGTCAGCACGAAAAATTCAATTTACTAGCTGGCAAACATAATATATCAAGCTTTATTATCGCCCTAAACGGCAACACAACAAAAGAGGTTACCGATAGATATAGCATAGATTATTCTATATTTTATAGAAAAGCCCTTGGGACTATGGGAATATCTCCGAACAGCTTGGAGGCTTTCCCTAGTAGTGCTGAAATAACAATTACAAATAGTCTGTCAAGAGAGCAACTAGAGGAGTACAACAATCAATTCAAAAGCATAACCAGCATAAAAATCTTCGCCGATACAGGCAGCAAAACATTGCTATACCCTCCATCTATAAACACAACCCTATTTAAGCAAAGCCAACACGATGAGGTTATATCACTAACTCATAGGAAAGAGGTTTTTAACTTTATTAGCGAGCTTTTCCCTCATTATTAAGCATAAAGAATTATCCAATACGAAGGTATTTGAAAGAGTTGGCAGCATTTTTGATGAACTTAGGGGCGTATTTTTGAGCTTCAAAAAGGTTGTAGTAAGCGATTTTAGCAAACTCAGCCTCTGTCATTTGATATTCTCGGATAACTTCGCCTTTTATATTTGTAACATAGCATCTAGGAATTTCCCAACCCTCGCCCAAGAGGTAATCTAAAAATGGGCGAGGGTTTTTATTTAAGTTTTCGCTTATATTTTTTATAGCGAAGAATTTGGTTGATCTGCTGACTACCTCTACATCAAACTTTGTGTTTGGGTAGATAGTGGCGAGCTGTTTAAGACATCTCTTGAACACTTTGTCAGTTTGCGAGATAGATTTATAAGTTTCGCCTAAAAAGACTTTATCGCATATATCCTTTAAAAGCTTTAGAGGTGTTGCGTCTATAAAAGTGAACTCCTCAATTTTAACAACAGCCATTGACGACTTTAAGCGAGTATGCTTTAGCTTAACCAAGCAGCCATACAATCCCTTTATATCCTCAATATCATGGTGTTTTAGGAAGGGTATGTTCATAAATATCTTTTTAAGGTTAATCATTTTTAGCTTATCGTCATATATAGTGTAAAACAGGGCGCTGTCTGGATGGAGCTTATCATCAAAATGAAAATTCCCAGCCACTAAAACCTCCTCAGTTACTAGCCTATGATATCGAACGTCTAAATAGCTCTGCAATTTTTTATATACATACAAAATTAGCGATGGAATAAAAATAATCGCTGAAAAACTAGCGATATAATCAAGGCCCAAGCCTCTTATAACTATATAAATAATAGACATCAACATAGGAGCTAAAACTATAGACAAAAGAAGCAACAAACCTACATTAACCTCTGCCTTACTAAATCTAAGCGCCAACCGAAGCTCTTCTTTACTAAACATATACTAATTCCTTTCTAATATTGTATTTTGCATTATTTGTGTATTGTGATATTTTTTACATTTGTGGATTGTAGCGGCGACTATCAGTCGCCATTTAAATTTTAGGCAATCAGCAAATTATGTGAACGGACGTTGTAGGGAACGATGCCTACATCGCCCCTCAAATCCATCACCAAAGGCAATACAATACGGATTATTCGGGCGAACACATAGGTTCGCCCCTACTTTGTTGCCATCAAAGGTCCGTTTTGCTGCCTTGATGGGTGGGTACGGATAGTGTGTTCCTCTGTTTATGGGTTTTGTGAAGCTTTCACCCTGTCGTCATACCAGCTTTTGTTGTGAATGGGTAGTTTTTGTGCTTGTCTTGTTTTTTGATGTGAAAGCTGTTTAGTTTTTAAAGTGTTTCGCTCACTGCGGTGAGGGCCAAAGGGGCAGCCCTTTGATGCTGAAATTTTTTGAAAAAAATTTAGCAAAAC
>CAYJEV010000038.1:0-15416 GCA_964369265.1 uncultured Oscillospiraceae bacterium | reverse complement strand
TTTATGCTTGAACTAAAAGAATAGCGAGATTAAAAAACACCCATCAAGTAAGCGGGGCGGAGCCTTGATGGCAGCAAAACCATATAATTGGCTGATGACTAATGGTGACTGATAGTCGCCGTTACAATTTGTGATGTCGTTTGATATTTTGTCAAAGATGGAGTTATCCCTTGCGGTTGTCCGTTCACCTAAATTACTGATTATGTAAAATATAAACATTAAACCAAGCAGTCAGCTCAAGTGAAGTGAGCTGACTGCTTGGTTTTGCAATTTCTAAAATAAAACAACTCAGCTTTAAATATATCGTTTATATACAATTACAAATCTCTCAAAATGTGCAATACAAATTCTGTTATTGGTAGTTGTAATTGGCGAACTAAACTAATATACACCTTAAAATTACCACTTTCTTTTGCCTCAACTAAGAGAAAATGCAATTTTTTTGATGAAAAACTTCAATTTTCATCTGCTTTTCTGCATTTATACCAGCAAAACATTCAATAAAATTTATCGCAGACGCTAGTTATCCTAAACATATTAAATACAAACATGTAATTTATTTTGTGTTTTATATATAAAAATGAATGATAAATAATTAACATATATGCAATATTAACAATATTTCGCAAAAAAGTTTGTTTAGATAAAGATAATTCGTCTTATTGCTTTTTTTGTATCGGTGTGATATGATTTTTATATTGTAATACTTGTATTACAGGTTGGAGATACAAGTTATACATATACTATAATTCACGCTAGCGTGATAGGAATTGGAAACGATCATTAAGGTTAATTAAAGTTAGAATGGAGCATCGAGTATGGATTTTCACAAAGGACGTCTTTCATTAGCTGACGAAGTTTGTAATCAAATCATGCACAAGATAAAGTCTGGTGAATGGGAGCTAGGAACAAAACTTCCTTCAGAAACCTCTTTGTGCAAAATGTTTGGTGTAAGCAGAACTAGCATTAGAGCAGCTCTGCAAAACTTGCAAGGAAGCAATATAATTGTGACTATGCAAGGTGTTGGTTCTTTTGTGCATAGCAATTTATCAAGCAAGATTGATAATAACAGCAAGGAATTTTTTGATACAGACATAACTTCAAAGGATTTTGATGATTTCTTTCAGTTTAGATGTGCTGTTGAGTTTGTGGCAATTGATATTATTGGCGCAAAAAAGAAAGATGTTAGCGATTTAAGAGTAATTGCTGAAAATATGCTTAAAGCAGCTAAATCGCAAAGCTTTGAAAAATACATAAAATATGACTTTGATTTTCATATAAAACTAATTGAGCTTTCAGATAATCATTATCTTGTTGAAGCAATGGATAAATATAAATCGGTATTCTTTCATTACATTGAAGAGATATCAAGGCTCACTCATAAGCCATTTGTAACAATAGCTGAAGAGCATGTTTGGATGTGCGATTTAATAGAGGGAGATAAAGCAAATGAAGCAAAGCAATACCTTTATAATAGCAATTCTTATTCAAGGCTTGCTTACTTTAACAAAGAAAAGTAATTAAGTGTCAGAGGAAGTTTTAGGGAGATTATGAACAGAAAAAACAATAAGGCTTATGTTAAGCTTATTTCCAACACAGGCATTTTAATTTATAATGGCAATGAAAAAATCTTAATTGATGCCATATATAGCGATAATGCCCCTATGTTCTCAAAAATTCCTTCCAAAGTGTGGGGAGATATGCTTAGCGGTGATGGCGAGTTTAGCAATGCTGATTATGTAATGTTCACTCATTCCCACCTTGATCATTTTTGTGAGAACAGACTTAACGACTATTTAAACAAAAATGAAGTTAAAGGAGTTTTAGCTCCCTATGACTACGAGATGACAAACCTTAATGATAAGCTACTAACTGACTATACTATTAACAATCTCGATAGTGAGTTCAAAATTAAAACATTTGAAGTTAGGCACATTGATAAAAATTATCATCATATTAAAAATCGTTGCTTTCATATAATATCCAACAATATTAAAATTATTGTTCTTGGCGATGCAGAAGCTTCTATTGAAGACTTTTTAAAATATAATAGTATAGAATGCGATATTGCATTTGTAACTCCTGTATTTTACAGCTCGCCAAATGGAAGAAAGATTTTAAGCGAAATACTAAAAGCGAAATATACACTAATTTATCACATACCTGATACAGAAAATGATAAATTCAACTATAGAAGGCTTGCTAAAGCAAACATTGAAAGACATAGCAATGATATAGAGCAAGCGTATATGTTTAGTGATTTTGGTCAAACCATATATCTAAATTAAATAAAGGAGGAGCTAGTATTGGATTTTAGAAGCAAAAATGTCATCGTAACTGGTGGCGCAAGCGGAATTGGAAAAGAAATTGCAACTCAAATTGTACAAAAAGGCGGTCATGCTATTATTGTTGACTTAAACCTTGAGGGCGCTGAGGCAACTAGAGCTGAGATTGGCAAAGAAAATACAACTTGCTATAAAGTTGATATGTCTAACCAACAAGAAATTGCTGAGGTGTTTGCGAAAATTCTTTCTGATTTTGGACAAATTCATGTACTAATCAACAATGCGGGTATTGTCAGCACAAAACCATTTGAGGATATCACGCTTGCTGAATGGGAAAAAGTAATCTCAATTAACCTGACAGGTGTGTATTCTGCGATTAGCGCTTTATACCCATCAATGAAGGCAAATCAGTATGGAAGAATAGTTAATATCTCTTCTGTTGCTGCAAAGAAAGGTGGAGGGCTTTTAGGGACTTCTGCTTATGCTTCTTCAAAGGCTGGTGTTATAGGGCTTACAAAAGCTGTGGCAAGAGAGGGAGCGCCATTTAAAGTGGCTTGTAACTGCGTTTGCCCTAGCTATACTATAACTCAAATGACCTCTGGTCTTGATGAGGATAAACTGCAAAAAATCAAAAATGCAATTCCTTTAGGAAGAGGAGCTTCGCCATCTGAAATAGCTAATGTGGTGTTATTTTATGCTTCTGATCTTGCGAGCTTTGTGACTGGCGAGATAACAGATGCCGATGGCGGATTTACAATGGATGGCTAATAAATAAATGCGAAGAGCTAAGTTATAGATTAACTTTTCAATCTTTATTTTTAATATTAACATTATACTAAGGAGGAAATATGGGAACAAGAATTAGTTCTGCTGTGGCTCATAGCGGAAAGATGATTGTTGGTAGACTTTTGCCTGGTACTGATTTAATGGAAGGCCTTGAGCAAGCATGCAGAGAAAATGATGTTAAGTATGCGTATATTGCAATGGGAATGGGTCTATTAAAATGCGCTAGATATTTTGTGCCTGGTTTTAGCGATACAAACAAAAAAGTAGGCGTTGCTTATGGCGATCCGATTGTTCTAAATGAACCATTAGAGATGGTTGCTATTCAAGGAACAATTTGCCAAAGCGAAGATGGCTATGCAAGCCATATTCATGGCACTGGAGTTAAGCTAGATGGTGTTGCTGTTGGCGGACACTTTGGAAAAGGCGGAAACATTGTTATGGCAACAATTGATTTCGTTTTAGTTGAAACTGCTGGCATAAAGATCATGCGTGAGTATGATGAAGAAACAGATTTTGTAATGATTAAACCAACTAAGGAGTAAAAGCAATGAAAAAAACAGATCTCTCAAAGTATAGCAAAGAGATGGTACTTAAAGCGTATCTTGATATGCATAGAGTAAGAGCGTTTGATCAAAAAGCATCAGACCTTTTCCTTGCAGGCAAGATGAGCGGTAACATCCACACTTGTATTGGTCAAGAGGCGTGTGCTGTTGGTGCAAACTATGCGCTAAATAGTGATGACCTAATGACAACAAGCCACAGAGGACATGGACAATGCCTAATGAAGGGCGCTGATTCTAAGCTAATGATGGCAGAGCTTTTTGGTAAAGTAACAGGTTATTGTAAGGGTAAGGGCGGTTCAATGCATATCGCTGACCTTGATATTGGTATTGTTGGTGCAAACGGTATTGTTGGTGCTGGTATACCTCTAGCAGTTGGTTCTGCGCTTGCTTCCTCTATCTATAAAGATGGCAAGGTTACATTAACTTCTTTTGGCGATTCCTCCACTAACTCTGCTCCTTTCCATGAGGCGCTTAATATGGCTAGTGCTTGGAAGCTACCAAATGTATTCCTATGTGAAAATAATAAATATGGTGTATCTGTTAATATTGACAGAGTAACTAATGTTGAAGATTTATCTGTTCGTGCAATGGCTTATGGCATTCCTGGTGTAACTGTTGATGGAAATGACATCTTTGCAGTTTACGAGGCTGTTCAAGAGGCAGTTGATAGAGCAAGACGTGGCGATGGCCCATCTCTAATTGAGGCTAAGACTTATCGTCATCATGGCCACTACGAGGGCGATCCACAAATGTACAAAGCAAACGAAGAAGTACAAAAATGGATGGATAATGATCCAATCAACAAGCTAGAGAAGGCAATTCTTGAGGCTGGTATCGCAACAAAGGCTGAGCTTGAGGAGCTAGCAAATCAAGCTGCTGAAGAGATGAATGTTGCTGCTGAGTTCGCTGAGAATTCTGCATTCCCAGATGTAAGCGAAGCTTTCACTGAGATATATGCTATGGACAACGATTGGTGTGTAAACGATTAATTTTAATAATATAGGGAGAATACATATGAGAAAGATTTTCTTAGGTCAAGCAATTAGAGAAGCTTTTATCGAAGAGATGAAGCGCGATGAAAATGTTATAATCCTCGGCGAAGATATGGGCGTTATGGGTAGTGTATTTGGACTAACTAAAGGCCTAATGGAGGAATTTGGTGAGCATAGAGTTATTGACACACCAATTTCTGAGAACGGATTTACAACAATGGCAGTTGGTGCTGCTATGAGAGGAATTCGCCCTGTTGTTGAGCTTATGTATATTGACTTTGCAACTACTGCAATGGATGCGCTTGTTAACCAAGCTGCTAAGATGAGATACATGACTGGTGGTAAAGTAAAGGTGCCAATGGTAGTTAGAGCTCCTGGTGGTTGCGGCCGCCGTAATGCAGCGCAACACTCCCAAAGCTTAGAGGCATGGTTTACTCACACACCTGGACTAAAAGTAATCGCTCCTTCTTGCGCTTATGATGCTAAGGGACTGATGAAATCTGCAATTAGAGATGATGATCCAGTTTTATGCGTTGAACATAAATTACTATACGCTACAAAGGGTGAAGTTCCAGAGGAGGAGTATGTAATTCCTCTAGGTGTGGCTGACATTAAGAGAGAGGGTAGCGATGTAACTGTTATTGCATGGTCAAGACAAGTTAACTTTGCTATTGAAGCTGCTGATAAGCTAGCTAAGGAAGGCATTTCTGTTGAGGTTATTGACCTTAGAAGCCTTGTTCCACTAGACTTTGAAGCAATCGCAAAATCTATTAAGAAAACTCATAGAGTTGTTATTGCTCAAGAAGCGCCAATGCGTGGCGGATTTGCTGGAGAGCTTTCTGCTCAAATCCAAGAGAAACTATTCGACTACCTAGACGCACCAGTTAAGAGAGTTGCTAGTGCAAATGTTGTTATTCCATTCAGCCCAGTGCTTGAAGATGCTATCTTCCCAAAAGCTCCTGAGATAATGGAAGGCATCAAGGAAGTTATGTACTTAAAATAAGAGCTTTAAACTTAAAATCTAAATTTGGAGGAAAATATGGCGTTTGAATACAAAATGCCCAAGTTCGGTCTAACTATGGACGAGGGTACTATCACACAATGGTTTAAAAAAGTCGGCGATTCTGTTACAGAGGACGACGATTTAATCGAAATTGAAACAGATAAAATCACTAACATCGAAAAAGCTCCAGCTAGTGGCGTTATTCTGCACATCGCTTATCAAGAGGGCGATACTGCTGCTTGTCAAGAAGTTCTTTGTGTTATTGGCGAAGCGGGCGAGAAATATGAGGGAGGCGCTTCTGCTGCTGCTCCTGTGGCTGCACCAGTTGTTGCTGAAACTACAGTTGCTGCTGCCCCAACAATGCAATCCACTGCGACTGTTGGAGGCCCAGTTATAGCTTCTCCAGCTGCTAAAAAGCTTGCAAAAGAGAAGGGCGTTGACCTTTCAACTGTTACTCCAACAGGCCCTAATGGTCGCATTATTGAAAGAGATGTTAAGAATGTTAAGATAACTCCTCTTGCTCTTCATATGGCTATGGAACACGGCATGACTGCTGCTGATCTTGAGGCTATGGAGGTTGAGGGACGCATAATGAGCTCTGACATCAAGGCTGCTGTTACATCAACTCCAGCTCCTGCTCCTCTAAAGGAAGGCGGAAAGAAACTTTCTGGAATGAGAAAGGTTATTTCTGAAAGAATGACAAAGAGCCATACAACATATCCAGCTGTTACAGTTGATATGGAAGTTGACATGACTGAAGCTAAGGCACTAAAGGCTAAGTATGCTTCTGTTGATAAGAAATTATCCTACACTGAGATCATTGTTAAGGCTTGCGCTGTTGCACTGACTGAGTTTAAGGAAGTTAACTCCTCTCTTGTAGACGGCTATGTTTATGAGAATGAGAATGTTAATATTGGTATTGCTGTTTCTCTTGATAACGGACTAATCGTTCCTGTTGTTAAGGATGCTGATAAAAAGGGCATTGCAACTATTGGTGATGAGGTTAAGAAGCTTGCTAAGGATGCAAGAGAAAATTCCCTATCCCCTGATGCTATGTCTGGCGGAACATTTACTGTTTCAAACCTTGGTGGTTACCCTGTTACTCATTTCACTCCAATCATTAACTACCCAGAGGCTGCAATTCTTGGTGTTTGCGCACTAAAGGATAAGCCAGTTGTTATTGATGGTGTGATTGCAGTAAGACCGATGATGAATCTTTGTCTAAGCTTTGATCATAGGCTAATTGACGGAGTTCTCAGCGCTAAATTTTTAGCAAGAGTGGTTGATCTAATCGAAAAACCATTCTTACTATAAACAAAACATAGGAAGGATTTATGAAAATGAAAAAGAAATTAGCCCTTATTTTAGCAGCACTTATCAGCTTAAGTGCATTCGCAGGTTGTGCAGATGACACAGCTTCCTCCACAGGAGATGCAGCAGCTTCTGGCGACGCTGCAACAGTTGTTGATGAGGCAACTCTAAACATGACATTCTCCACTTCCGAAACTTCTGTTCTTGCTGAGGGTGCAAACCTATTCAAAGAGCGTGTTGAAGAAGAAACAGGCGGAAAAATCAAGATTAACATCTATCCAAACGATCAGCTAGCTGCTGGTAACCAAAGCAAGTCCATCGAGATGCTTGCAACTGGTGGTGGTGTTGATATCAGTATCAACAGTAACATCCTTTACACTTCTATGGACCCAAAACTAACTGTTATTAGCATGCCTTGGATTGTTGATAGCATAGATGATCTTGACCAAAAGCTACAAGGCGAAGGCGGTCAAATCCTAAATGATATCCTTGCAGAAAAAGGTATCGAAGGTTTCCTATTTGCTGGTAACGGCTTCCGTCAGCTAACTAACAACGTTCGCCCTGTTGAAACTGTTGAAGATCTAGCTGGTATGAAGATTCGTATCCCTGGTATCCAAATGTACACTTCTCTATACACAACTCTAGGCACTGACCCAATCGCTATGAACTTCGGCGAGGTATTCAGCTCCCTACAAACTAAAACTATTGACGGACAAGAGAACCCACTTGATATCATTGACTCCTCTAAGTTTGCTGAGGTTCAAGAGTATCTAACAATTTGGGATTACTCTGCTGAAGGTCTATACTTTGGCTTCAATGGAGATAAGTTTAATTCCTTCTCTCCTGAAACTCAAGAGATCCTAATGTCCTGCGCTCATGAGGCTGCTGATCATATCAAAACTGCAACTCAAGCGAAAGAAGCTGAGCAACTTGCTTACTTCCAAGAGAACATGCAAGTTAACATCCTAACTGATGAGCAAAAAGCTGCATTCAGAGAGGCTAGCCAACCTGTATATGATGAGTTCACTCCAATCATTGGTGAGGAACTACTAAATCTATTCGCACAATAATTTTCGTTATATTCGGCAAGGGTCAAAGCCCTTGCCGAACATACATAATCTAAAAAAGGGAGGGCTACTCTTTGCTTAAGAAAATTTATAAAGCCTTTGAAAGTTTTGAAGAGTGGGCAATAGTATTTACATTAATTTCTATGACTACTATTGCTTTCGTAAACGTAATATCCAGAAAATTCCTAGAACTATCTCTATCCTTCACAGAAGAATTAACAGTTAACCTTCTTGTATGGGTTGTATTCCTTGGCGGCTCTGTTGCTGCAAAAAGAGGTGCACATCTTGGCCTAACAATGCTAACAGATATGTTCCCTACTAAATTTAGAAAAATAGTTGAGCTTATAGTAATGGCGATTGAAGTTGTTTTCTTTGCTGCTATGTGTTACTATAGCTTCTTTACAATTAGTGGTCAAATGAGGCTTGGTATGACAACTCCATCTCTTGGATGGCCACAATGGGTAATGAGTATATCTCTGCCTGTTGGTTCATTCCTATTATCATTTAGATTCCTTGAAGCAGGAATCAAAAACTTTCTTAAAAAGGAGGAAAATAACTAATGAGTGCAGGTGCAGCTATATTTATAATATTCTTTATTCTCCTTCTATTTAACGTTCCAGTTGCTGTAAGCCTTGGTGTTTCTGGTATTATTGGTGTTATGATGAAAGGCATTCCTTTAACACTACTACCAGATATTATGTATTCAGCAACAGCTAAATTTACACTTCTAGCTATTCCTTTCTTCATCATTGCTGGTGTTGTAATGGAAAAAGCTGGTATATCGAAACGACTAATTAACTTTGCAAACACAATGGTTGGACATCTTCCAGCTGGTCTTGCGTTTGTTGCAGTTTTAACATCCTGTTTCTTCGCTGCTATCTCAGGTTCTGGCCCTGCAACTGTTGCTGCTTTAGGCGTTATCCTAATCCCAGCTATGACAGAGGCAAAGTACGACGCTGGTATGTCTAGTGGTCTGCTTGCAACTGCTGGTGCGATTGGTATCATCATCCCTCCAAGTATTGCATTCGTTGTTTATGGTGCAATTTCTGGCGAGTCTATCGGTGAGTTATTCATCGCTGGTATCGTTCCTGGACTTTTAATCGGTGTAGCACTTTGTGTTGTTTCTTTTTTCAAAACAAGAAAGCAAAACATTGTTAGACGTGAAAAAGCTTCCAAAGCAGAGCGTCTTGCTTCCTTCAAAGATGCATTTTGGGGCCTTTTAACTCCAGTTATCATCCTTGGTGGTATCTATGGCGGTTACTTCACTCCAACTGAGGCTGCTGCTGTTGCGGTTGTCTACGGACTATTTGTTGGTTTCTTTATCTACAAAGAGCTAAAACTTTCTGACATTAAGGATATCTTTGTTTCTTCTGCATCTTCCTCAGCGGTTGTACTTTTAGTTGTTGCGGCAGCTAGTATCTTCTCATGGGTTGTTACAACAGAAAATGTTGCAGCATATGCAGTTGACTTCATGCTATCCATCACAGATAACCAATACATCATTCTTCTAATCATAACGGTTATGCTTCTTATTGCTGGTTGCTTTGTTGATGCTGTATCTGCAATGTACATCTTCGTACCAATTCTGCTTCCAATTATAAACGCTATCGGCTATGACCCAATGGTATTTGGTGTTATTATGACAGTTAACCTTGCGATTGGTCAGGTTACTCCGCCAGTTGGTGTTAACTTGTATGTTGCTTGTGGTATCTCTAAGATTTCTCTTAAAAAGATATCAAAAGATGTACTTCCATTCATTGGAGTGTCCATCGCTGTTCTACTACTAATCACATTTTTCCCGCAAATTGTACAGTTCGTTCCAAGCTTCATGAGTGCATCTTAAGGAGGATTCATTATGGATATAAATAATTACTCAAAGGAATTTATTCTCGGCTGCTATCTTGATCTACATAGAACACGCTCATTTGATACCGTTGCATCTGAACTTTTCCTACAAGGCAAAATGAGTGGTAATATCCATACATGTATTGGTCAAGAAGCTATAACTGTTGGCGGAATTAGAGCTATCAACAAAGATGATATTTTAGTTCACAGCCATAGAGGACATGCTCAACCTATATTGAAGGGTTGTGATTCAAAGCTTGTTATGGCGGAGCTTTTTGGCAAGAAGACAGGCTATTGTGAGGGTAAGGGCGGTTCAATGCATGTTGCTAACATGGATCTTGGCGTTCTTAGCTCAAATGGTATAGTTGGTGCTAGTATGCCAATGGCAACTGGTTCTGCGCTTGCTTCTAAAATTAAGAATGACGGCAAGGTTACTATTGTTTTCTCTGGCGATGCTGCAACAAACACAGGCTGTTTCCATGAGGCTTTAAATATGGCTAGTGCTTGGAAGCTTCCTATTGTTTTCTTCTGCGAAAACAATGGTTATGGTGTTTCTGTAAACATCGAAAGAGTTACTAATGTAAAGGACTTATCAGTTCGTAGTAAAGCATATGGTATTCCTGGCGTTACTATTGATGGAAACGATGTATTTGAGATATACGAAACTGTTAAAGAGGCTATGGACAGAGCAAGACGTGGCGAAGGCCCAACATTGATTGAGGCTAAGGTTTATCGTCAACATGGTCACTTTGAGGGAGATAGCCAAGGCTATAAAACAGAGGAAGAAATTGCTGAGGGCATGGCAAAAGACCCTATTGCTCGCTTTGAGAAGGCTATTCTTGATGCAAATATTGCGACAAAGGCTGAACTTGAAGAGCTTGCTAAAAAGGGAAGAGCTGAAATGGACGCTGCTGCTGAGTTTGCAATGAACTCACCATTCCCTGAGATTAGCGATGCTTTTACTGATATTTATGCTATGGACAATGATTGGTGTATTTCAAAATAAACTTTATTACAAAATAAAAAGATAAAATTCTCTGCCAACTTGGCAGAGAATTTCACTTAAAGAGAGGTGCTTATGAGTAAGACAATTGCAGTGCTTGGTGGCGGACCAGGCGGATATGTTGCAGCTATAAGAGCAGCACAACTTGGTGCTAATGTGCATATCATTGAAAATGAAAAGTTTGGCGGAACTTGTTTAAATGTTGGTTGTATACCAACAAAGGCGTTACTGCATAGCGCAGAACTTTATGAAAATATCGCTCATGCTTCTGATTTTGGTATTGATGTTTCTGGCTTTACTTTAAACTGGGACAAGGTGCAAAAGAAAAAAGATAGTGTAACAAAAAGGCTTGTTGGCGGTGTTGAGGGCTTATTAAAGTCTAATGGCGTTAAAATCCATAAAGGGCTTGGCAAATTAAAAGACAAGAACACAATTGAGGTTAATGGCGAGCTAATTAAGGCTGATGCTATTGTGCTTGCAACTGGTTCTTATCCAACTGTTATTCCTTTTGAAGGGCATGACCTACCAAATGTAATTGATAGCACGGCTGCTCTTAGCCTTTCAAAGCTTCCAGAGTCTATTGTTATAATGGGCGGAGGAGTAATTGGTATTGAGTTTGCTGGTTTATTCGCTACTTTTGGCGTTAAAGTTAAGGTTGTTGAGCTTCTGCCTGAAATCCTTCCTATAATTGACAGCGACGTTGTTGCTGAGGTAAAAAAAGAGCTTAAGGCTAAGGGCGTTGAGTTCTACACAAGCGCAAAACTTCTTTCTGTGAAGCAAGGAACGACTTTAAAGGCGCAAGTTGAGCAAAATGGCAAGACTATTGAGCTTGATGGCGAATATGTGCTTGTGGCTGTTGGTAGACGAGCTAAAACTGCTGGAATTGGCCTTGAAGAGGCTGGAATCCAAATTGAGCGTGGCTGTGTGGTTGTCAATGAGCAGTTTGAAACATCTGTTAAAGGTGTGTATGCAATTGGCGACTGCAATGGAAAGATAATGCTTGCTCATGCTGCTTCTGCACAAGGTGTGGCTGCTGTTGAGTTCATTATGGGACACAACGCTAAATATTTCTCACACATTGTTCCATCCTGCGTTTACACAAGCCCAGAGCTTGCTAGTGTTGGTCTTTCCGAGGCTGATGCAAAGGCAAAGGGAATTGCAATTAAGGTTGGTAAGTTCCCTCTTGCTGGTAACGGCAAGGCTCTTATTGAGAATGGCGGAAAAGGCTTTATTAAGGTTATTGCTGGAGCAAAATATGGCGAGGTGCTAGGTGTACATATCATTGGTGCGAGAGCAACTGATTTGATAGCTGAAGCAGCGCTTGCAATGCGTCTTGAGGCTACTGTTGAGGAGATTGTGACAACAATTCATGCTCACCCAACTGTTGCAGAGGGCATGGCTGAGGGCGCACTAGCTGTTGATAATATCGCAGTTCACTGGCCAAAAAGCTAAATAATAAAAATAACAAAACCACGCTTGACATTCATAGCGTGGTTTTGATACTATTATGTTAAATTAAAAGAACACAGAATGGAGCGCATATGATATATTTTGAAACTAAAAGTAAGTCCCCTTATTATAACCTTGCTTTTGAGGAATATGTTCTCAAAAACAAATCAGAGGGCGACATATTGATATTATGGCAGAATGACAACACAATTGTTGTTGGCTCAAACCAGAATACAGCAGAGGAAATTAACGCAGAGTATGTGGCAAAGCATGGCATAAATGTTGCTAGACGAACAACAGGCGGAGGAGCTGTATATCAAGATTTAGGCAACTTAAACTACTCATTCATCACAACAGTTGTTGATAGATCTAAGCTGTCAATGGAGCAGTTCACGACTCCAGTTGTTGAGGCGCTATCTTCTTTGGGAGTCAAGGCATATGCTGCTGGCAGAAATGACATTTTAATTGACGAGAAAAAGATTTCAGGAACTGCTCAAAGGCTTCATGGAAGCAGGGTACTTCATCATGGCACTCTACTTTTCAACTCTCGCCTTGAAACTGTTGCTAATGCTTTGAATGTTGATCCGACTAAGTTTCAGTCTAAAAGCACAAAGTCTGTACGCAGCAGAGTTGGGAATATAATCGACTTTCTGCCTAAAAAGATGGCTCTAAATGAGTTTTGGGATTATTTAAAGGTTGCATTTGCAAAAGATGGCTTTGTTGAAGGTGAGCTAACCGAACAGGATTTTGCAGAAATTGATAAGCTTGCTGAAAGAAATGCTTCTTTTGAGTGGAACTATGGTAAATCGCCAAAATGCGATATGCATAGAAAAGAACGTTTTGCTGGCGGCGGAATTGAGCTTAGATTATCAATTAGCGATGGCAATATTAAAGAGATTGCTTTCTTTGGAGATTTCCTTGCCCTTAGACCAATTACCGATATAATGTCTGCTCTTATTAACTCTCCATACAATTATGATGAAGTTGATAAGGTGCTTGATGGTTTACCATTATCTGAATACTTTGGTACTATAACAAAAAAAGAGGTGTTAAGCTTATTCTTTTCCACTATAGAAAACTAATATACTAAAATATAGCTGATTATTCATAAGGACAGATAGTCAAGATAACAAATTACAAACAACTAAGCTAGAACTACCACTATTGTTTTTGATAGTGGTAGTTCGTTTTTTAGTGCAATCCCTATGTAGTAATTAAATACAGCAAGATTTTTATACAGTATGTATTTTACAGTGTCGATATTTGTGAAAGTATACTGAAATATGTGCTTTTACATGCTTTTTTAAGGATTTAGCGAGTGTTTTGTTTTGCAAAATTTTAGATTATATATTATAGCTATATTGGGAGAAGTTTTGATAGTCTTTTATGAAAAGCTTAGAATGGTTTTTATCTTCTGTTATTTCAATTAAGCGATACTGAAAGCGTTCGGAAGACAGATCGTTTTTATCTATTATGTAAACGCCCATCTCTAATGCTCTTTTATATAGAGAAAGGTTTTCTTTTCTGACATCGGCAGCTGTTACCAATATTGCTCGGCAGTTCTCGCCACCAAACCTCATTGCTAAAAGTTTAATTTCGCTTAGTGAAAGGGGAGAAGGGACAGAAGATTTACACGAGATAAATAAAGGAACAACACCTTTGGTGCAGATTAAGTCAATTTCATTTTGAATTTCGGCAAAATCATTTATCGCACCATCTCCATCAATTACAACACTGCCCCTTACATCATGAAAATACATTGATTCATTTGCTTCTATTTGGCAAAATAGCTCTAAAAAGCTACCATGCATACATAAAGGCTCTAAAAGTTCATTTCTTGTTAAAGTGAAGGCTGTTTTTTTCTTAGTATGCACTAGGTTTTTGATTAAACCAGCAGATGAGAGCTGTTCTAATATATATATAGGTACTGTGTATGTTTTGTCGTTAAGAGCTTTATAGTTTTTTTTGCATTCTATTCTTATAGGATTAGAATGAGGAACAACATATCTCTTTGCTTGTTGCATATAGCTAGACAAAGCATGCCACTTTGCATGATTTCTAAGAAAAACTCTAAATCCTTTTTTTAGCAGAGTTTTAAGGTGGCGGTCATCTATATTAACCTGCATATGATCTGTACGTTTAAATAATCCACCAGAGAGAGCTATAACTTCTGGAATTGTTAAGTCTGGTATATTAACTGGGTGAATAGACAGAGAGTTGTTAGTAATTAAGGTCATATTTTCTTCAGTCACGCTTATATAGAAAAGTGTTGCCTTTTTGTCAACTGACCATAAAGAAAGCAAAGATGCAACTAATTCGCCTCCGCCTGTTAGGTTATAATACGCTCCAGGGTGGCGTTTGTGGATCCTATTGCAGACTTTTTCGATTTCAGTAGGTGTTATTTCGGTGTAGAATTCGACATCAATTTTTATGTCTTTTCTAAAGAGATGAAGAAAGAACTTAAATTCATCTAGTCTTCTTTTGGAAAATCGGCTTCTGTTTATAAGCATAATAATACGAGATGGGTTTAGAGTCAGAGTTGCAATTAAATTGTCTAAGGGGTTAAAATCAAAGAACTCAACAACTATCATAAAATAATACTCCTAATATATCTTCAATTATATGTATTTTATTTATAATTATAGCATACATTTACTAATTTTGATAGAAGGATCTAATAATTAACAATTTAATTTTTGAAAATAATGAATAAATAAATTATTAAAGTTAATAATACTAATGAATAAAAGAAAGGCGGTTAAATTATGATAGATAAAATAGCATTGATATTAGTTATAATTGGTGCATTGAACTGGGGGCTTATTGGTGTGCTAGGCTTTGACTTGGTAGCGTGGACATTTGGTGGACAAGCAATGCTACTTAGCAGGATAGTTTACACTTTAGTTGCAGTAGGCGGAGTATGGTGCATTTCTCTATTGTTTAAAGATACATCTGCTGTGGAGAGAAGCTAATTTAACTAAATGTCATTAGGGCGAAGAATTTTCGCCCTATTATCTTGCAAAATAGTGGTATATGATAGTTTATTTGCAATAATTAAAAAAATACTAAGAAAAAGCAGAAAAAAGGAAGGAAAAAGGGTTGACAAAGGGGA
>CAYJEV010000037.1:12292-15660 GCA_964369265.1 uncultured Oscillospiraceae bacterium | reverse complement strand
ATGAGCATTTGTCTTAGCAAAACCATACAATTACTTTCCATTAATAGTAGCAGAAAAATATAGATTATTAATATTTAGCCAAAACGGCGGACTGGAGCGAGATTATGCGTCACGATAAAAAAAGAATTTTAAAAATCTGCGAGGAGCTTCATGCCTTTTTCTTTGGGTGTGGTGCAAAAGACATAACGACTAACATAAAGGTTTGTAGCGAAGAGTTCACTGTTACTATAAACTCTGATTACAGCCCTAAGCACAGAAGCGAGATGGATAACCTAACCGAATATTTTCATAACGAGCAAAATAATGAGTACTTTGGCGCTGAAGAAGAGTATTGGGGGCTTATGGGAGCAACCGATATTGGCGAAGGCACTGAGCTTATTGTGCTTGGAATGATGGTGGATAGGGCAGAAGTTGAGGTGACTGACCAAACTGTTAAGCTTGTCCTTCATATAAAACCACATAAATAATTGAAATTTTAAAGGCTATGGCAAAATGAACTGCCATAGCCTTATTTGTATTTGTGGTAAAATATTGTTTACTTATGGAGCTTGCCAAAAAACATCATCAATAATATCAATGCTTATATGGGCATTTGAAATAGATATATCAAGCTCACCTTGTTGATTTTCCTCGATTTCTAGAACTAGCTGATGAACATACCACTCTTCATAGTCATCTTGATAGTCAAGCTCCTCTTCTTCCTTCTCTCCATATGGTGATAGTTTTACTATAACTTCTATGAATGGCGGTGAATAGTCGAGTGTTGGATCAGTTGATATGTGAGAATCCCAAAGGTCAATTATGAAGTCTTCCTCGCTAACTCCATTTGGAAATAATATATCTGGGGTTGGAACATTTTCTTCTCGCCATGCTTCAAAGCTATATTGATATGGCTGGAGCGTTCCGTTGAGATAGTCATCATAAAATGAGTTAATAGTAGCTTGTAAATTAGCTTTCTCTGTTGTGGTTAGCAGCTGATAATATCTAGCGAAATTTTCTTCGTCTTGCCTTTGAGTAGATAAGGCTTCAGCTAGTAATGCTTGATCTATTTTAGAGATTAAGTTAGGAGAAACTGCTTTTATTTTATCAAGCATTTCTTTTAAGCTCTCTCTATCGGTAGTACTTTCAAAATGATCTTCTCCCAAAAGCTCTATTGCTTGCTCTTTTTCATAATAAACTATATGTTTGGGGAGTTCATTGCCGCTAGAATGTATATCTATGCGAACTTCATCTATATAATCCATTAGAGCGAAAGTTACTAGAGCTATAGCTGATATTTCGTCTTTGTAAATGCCAGTTATGTATTCATCAACTCTATCTTCTGCGATTTCAATATGATATCCCATTTTAAAAGAACCATCAGAGCTTGCAAGGCTTGCACGAGAAGCATCAACACCCTCAATATTCTCAAAATAACTGCCAACATAAGAGCGAGCAATATCAAATTTTCTCGGATCATATGTTTGGGAACTTCCGTTATTCTCTACTTTTAAGCTTAAGAAAGAATCTAATACTATTTCGTCGTAGTTAAAATCCTCATAAGTCTGCTTAATGCTGACTATTTCAGCAAGTGTGTATTGCTGATCGGAATCTTCAATTATGCTGAACATATCAATTGTTATCCTCATAACCAGCAATCCATAATCAGGATGTTCTGCAATTATATAGTCATAAACATTGCTGTTAGCTATTAACATATCATCAAATTCGCTTAATATTTTTTTAGATTCTTCGCCTGGCAATGAAGTCAATATCTGATTGTATCGCTCTGAATATTTAGATAAAGGCGTTAACTCTCCTATGTTTTTCCACAGCCTGTACTCTGTTATATATAGCTCATTATCTTTAATGGCGATATCGTCCATAACTCCAAATCCAAGCTCATTAAATAATTTATCATCGACTTGATAAATGCCATCTTTTAGCTCAGATGATGGATCAGCGACAAGAGCAAAGGCTAAAGCTAAAACAAAAACTATTGCAACTATTGCCATCCAAAAGTTTAGTTTTTTATAATTTAATAAATTATGTATCCTCCCTTTAATAGCGTTATCGGAAAAAGCGATAGGCGAAAGGCTAGTTAGATTTTTGTTTGTGGCAAAGCTTAAAAGTGATTTAGAGTAATTCTGCTTTAACTCTGTTCCAAGCTTCGAGATAACAGCTTCATCGCAAGACATCTCCATATCAACTGCGCTAACAAAGAATGCGACCCACACAAGAGGATTGAACCAGTGTATTGCTAAGGCAGCAAAATAAACTGCCCTTAAAATATGATCATATCTTTTTATATGAAGTTGCTCGTGCAGCAATATATAATCTCTTTCCTCGCCATTTAAGGAAGAGGAAATGTATATTTTAGGCTTTATAGCGCCAAAAACGAAGGCAGTGTTTAAGTTGTCTAAAGTATATATATTATATTTCAGATGAACCGCATTTTTAATGGCTTTATTAAGCTTAATAAGAGATAGAATAGCGTACCCAGAGATAGCTGCCACACCAATCTGCCATATAATAGCAAATATATTTTCAGGCATGATATTGCTATCTGATGTTTGAGGAAGGGTTTGCTCTACTATTGTTTCAGAAAGATGATTTTGCTCTAAAGCTTGCTCTTCAGCAACGACTGAGTTGCTTGAGAAAGGGCGGATTTCTTCCTCGCTTTGACCTGCTAAAGAAAATATACTGAAATTACTTTGGAATGAAAATGGAAGCAATAAGCGAATCAGAACCACACTCCATAATAAATAAATATAGAATTTTGGTATTGATTTTGTGAAAAACCTAATAAATAATACGAAAAGTATAATGTATGATGCGGTTAGACTAGTGTTTAAAACAGAGATGAAGATATTATCTAACATAACTATTCCTCCTTATGTTTATTTATAAGCTCAAGTAATTCATCAATTTCGCTGTTTGACAATTTGTTTTTTCTTGTAAAGGCTGTTAGAAATCTTGGTAGTGAACCTCCAAAAATTTCGTTTATAAATTGTTCTCCTTGAAGTGTGTTAAACTCCTCTTTGCTTTGAAGCACAATGACTGTTCCGCTCTTGTTCTCAAATATGCCTCTCTCACAAAGCCTTTTAAGCATGGTGTATGTGGTTGATTTTTTCCAGTTAAGCTCTGTTTCGCATATTTTCACAAGAACGCCCGATAATATAGGAGCTTCTCGCCAGATTATGTTAGCGAACTTTTGCTCCATTTCTCCCAGCTTGTGTATCTTCATGATAGCCATCCTTTCTGCTTTGTTAAAAGCAATTATATTGTAATAACATTTGGTCTAATGCTATTAGATTAACTTTAGTTTAACCCAATTAGACCGAAAAGTCAATACAAACAAAAGATATGTATTTGAAATGTTATTTTAA
>CAYJEV010000037.1:1161-12282 GCA_964369265.1 uncultured Oscillospiraceae bacterium | reverse complement strand
GCAATACAATAACTTTACTTTAAACCCAATACCCCCCAAACGCAAAACAAAACAAACAAAAGTAATTGTAATTGTAATTTAACTTCCAACTATTGCGTTTCGGCTTAAAAAGTGGTAATATAATAGAATTATGGTAGTTGTTAATAATGTGCATCGGAAGTTGATGCTGAAATATAAAATACCTCAAAAGGCAAATAAAGTGCAAGCTTAGGCTATTGAGAGCTGTTTGTGGTTGATTTATGTCTTTTAAAGAAAGGAATGGTTATATAAATGAATATATTAGTGGTTGGATGCGGAACAGTTGGGGCGAGAATAGCTTCAACGCTTAGCCGAATGGGTTATGGTGTTTCTGTAATTGATAAAAATCCTGAGAGCTTTGATGAGCTGGACAAAGATTTTAGGGGTGTGACAATTTCTGGAGTGCCTATTGATCAAGAAACGCTTAAAAAGGCGGGGATAGAGGGCTGCGATGTTGTTGCAGCTATGACACCTAATGATAGTGTAAATGTAATGGTATCTCAGCTTGCAAAAGAGATATTCAAAGTGCCAAAGGTGCTGACTCGTGTGTATGATCCAAATAGAGAGATGGTGTTTGCGCAGTTTGGGCTTCACACAATCTGTCCAACAACTTTAACAGTAGACTCTGCTATCTCAATGCTTACCCATCGTGATCAGATAAGATACGTAACTTTCGATGCTGCGACAATGTCTTTATCGACTGTAGATGTACCAGCAAAATATAATGGCTACAACCTAAGGAAGATGGAGTTTGAGGACGACGAGGTTGCTGTTTCAATAATTAGAGAGAATGGCGAGATGACAATTATAAACAGAGATACAGATATAGTGGTTTATGCTGGCGATAGGCTGGTATTAGCGAAGGTGGTGAGTTAATGAATGTTGTAATAGTTGGCGGAGGTAAGGTAGGCTTCTATCTTGTTGGAACGCTAAAGGATCATGGGCATAATGTTTGGGTAATCGAGAAGGATAAGCAGATAGCAGCAAAATGCGCAAACGCATTAGATATCCCTGTTATTTGCGATGATGGCTCTTCTCTTGAAGCGCTTGAGGAAGCTAACTGTGCAGAGGCTGATGCTTTTATTGCGGTTACAGGCGCAGATGAAGATAACTTAATCGCTTGCCAGATAGCGAAAAAATGCTTTAATGTTCCAAGAACTGTGGCGAGGGTAAATAACCCGAGAAACACTGGGATTATGAAGGTGCTTGGTGTTGACATTCCTGTTTCAACAACAGACTCAATAGCGAGGATTATAGAAAGAGAAGTTGACACAGCGGCTATTAGGCAGCTAATGAGCCTAAACAGAGGGCAAGCCTCTCTTGTTGAGCTTCAGCTTCCCCCTCATTATAAGCTTCATGGCAAAACACTAATGGAAATCGCCCTGCCTCAAGAGAGTATCATGGTGTCTATAACAAGAGATGGCGAGCTAATCATCCCAAGAGGTACTTCAAGGCTTCTAAGCGGTGACAAGCTAATCCTTATTTGCAAGGATAGCGCACTGCATAATATATCCAAAATACTAGAATTAGAAGAAAGTCAAGTAAAAAGAGGCGAGTAGCCAAAAGGCTAGCTCGCAAGAAGGAGAAGGCATGAACAAATATCTTAAAGAAGCAAAAGAAATTAGCGACTCTATTATTTCTTGGAGAAGAGAAATTCATCAAAACCCTGAAATTGGCGACGAACTTCCAAAAACAGTTGCGTTAGTAAAAAAAGAGCTAGCTGCAATGGGTTACACTCCTGTGGATATGTATAAATCAGGTGTTGTTGCAGTGCTTGAGGGAGAAAAGCCAGGCAAAACCATAATGCTAAGAGCAGATATGGACGCACTACCAATGACAGAGGATACAGACTATCCTTTTGCAAGCAAATGCGAATATGCCCACACATGCGGACATGATATGCACACAGCCTCCCTATTAGGAGCAGCAAAGCTACTAATGCAAAATAAAAAGGATGTTTGTGGCAAGGTTGTGTTTATGTTCCAGCCAGCAGAAGAAATCCTTCAAGGCGCATTAGGCATGATAGAAGCGGGTCTTCTTGATACATACAAGCCTGATGTTGCTTTTGCAATGCACACTCAACCTGGCTCAATTAAAACAGGCACAGTTATGTTTGCGACTGGCCCTCTAATGGGCTCATCAGATATGTTTAAGGTTGAGATTGAAGGCTATGGCTCGCATGGAGCAAGCCCACACAACTCAATCGACCCAATTAACATCGCTTGCCACATTCACACAGCTTTAATGAATGTAAATGCAAGAGAAGTTAATGCGCAAGACCCTATTATACTAACAATAGGAGCATTAAATGCTGGCAATGCTGGAAACATTATTCCTCAAACAGCTTCAATGCTTGGAACTATAAGAACATTTGATCCAAAGGTTAGAGAGTTTATTAAAAAGAGAGTTGTTGAGATAACTTCTGGTATAGCAGCAGCCTTTGGCGGTAAAGCTAATGTTGTATGGCAATCAGGCACACAGTCACTAGCCAACGACCCTGCACTTGGTGAGGAGCTTGCACCAGAGATAGTGAAGGTTATAGGCGAAGATATGCTTGCGCCATGCCCTAAGATTATGGGATCTGAGGATTTCTCCGAGGTATGCTCACGCATTCCTGGGCTTATGGTATGGATTGGTACTGGCGGCCCTGAGGATGGATATGCTTATAAGGGGCATCATCCAAAAGTTGCGTATGATGAAGAAACACTAATGATTGCTGCCGCTGTTTACACACAAGTAGCGATTGGATATTTAGAAAAGAACAAGTAATTTAAGGAGTACACAGTGAAAGAAATAAGCGCATTTGATGTAATTGGTCCAATTATGGTTGGTCCATCCAGCTCCCACACAGCAGGAGCATTAAGGATAGCACTTTTAGTTGATAGAATTGCTAATGCTGATATTAAAAAAGTAGAGTGTATATTATATGGCTCATTCGCTGCCACATATGAGGGGCATGGAACGGACAGAGCTATTATGGGAGGGATATTAGGTTTTGAAACCTTTGACCCACGAATTAAGCATTCACTTGAAATTGCAAAGGAGCGAGGCATAGACTTTTCTTTCACTCCAGATTTTGTAACCGAAACCGACCATCCAAACACTGTATTTATTAGAGCTGAAACTGTTACAGGACAAAAAATTGCTGTAACAGGCGAATCTATTGGCGGTGGTGCTATGCAGATAACACGCATCAACGGCATTAAAGTAAACTTTACTGGCGAATACACAACTCTTATCATTGAACAACAAGACATACCAGGAATTGTCGCTGAAATCACAACTCTTATGGGCGAGGAAAATATTAACATTGCATTTATGAGATTGTTTAGAAAAGAAAAGGGCGGACGTGCCTTTATGATAATTGAAACAGATACAAATGTTGATGATTCAATTTTAAAGGCTGTTTTAAAAGTTCAAGGTGTAGATGATGTTTCAATTGTAAGGGTGGGAGAATAGGATGATGTTTAAGCATGGTAATGAGCTTTTAGAGATTTGTAGCAAAGAGAATATTACAATTTCTGAAGCGATGGTAAGAAGAGAAATTGAGCTAACTGGCAACACAAGAGAGAATATATTAGCAAGAATGCAGAAGACTCTTGATGTTATGAAAAGCTCTGCTCATGGAGCGATTGACAATCCTCAAAAAACTATGGGCGGTCTTATTGGAGGAGAAGCAAAAAACCTTGCTAACTCCACACATAGATCTGCTTGCGGCGATTTAATGAAAAAGGCTGTCACATATAGCCTTAGTGTGCTGGAAGTTAACACTTCTATGGGCGTTATTGTTGCAGCTCCAACAGCGGGCTCTTCTGGTGTTCTTCCAGGGGGACTGATAGCGGTTTCAGAGCATTATGACATACCTGATGATAAGGTTGTTATGGCTTTGTTTAATGCTGCTGCGATTGGCTATATTATAACTAAAAATGCGACTGTTTCAGGAGCCGAGGGAGGATGTCAGGCTGAGGTTGGTGCAGCTTCAGCGATGACAGCTTCTGCAATAGTAGAGCTTTTAGGAGGCACACCAGAGCAATGTCTTGATAGCGCTTCAACAGCTATTGCGAACTTACTAGGCTTGGTTTGCGACCCTATTGGCGGATTAGTTGAAGCACCATGCCAAAAGCGAAACGCTGCTGGTGCATCTAATGCTTTGGTTTGTGCCGAGATGGCTCTTTCTGGCATTACACATCTGATTCCATTTGATGAAACTATTGCTGCTATGTATGAGGTTGGAAAGTCAATCCCTTCCTCACTTCGTGAGACTGCTCGCGGCGGAATGGCGACAACCCCAACAGCTTGCAGGCTTTGCAGAAAATAACTATAAAAATAAAGCTAGTGCGTTAAGTTTGCACTAGCTTTGTTGATTTTAAGGACTTGGATTGTTATAATAGTATTATAGGCATATATTTATGTTTAAACCTATTTTAGTATAGTTTAGAAAGAGAGGGTGTTATGAGAAAGTTAATTGCAATTTTAATGATATTGTTTGCGGCTATGCTTATAGCTGGTTGCTCAGCTGATAGTGTCGAGGTGACGCAGAACGAGGCTGAAACAGTAGCTGTTATCGCTGCTTCAGAGGAGAATAGTGTTGATAGTAGCGAGTTGGAAATGGACGAAGAGCAAGCTGCAGTTGAAGAAGAGAAGAGAGCGGCAGAGGAAGCGGATGCTGATAATGGTGACGAGGATGATGGCGACGATACAGTAATAGTGACTTATAAGCATACATCTCCTGATGGTGTAGATTTTGATGTTTATGCTAATGTAAGTTATAGAACTGATGGAATCATGCAGATAATGTTTACTAGCATGAATGGAGGACTTCGTGATGGTTACATACTTGAGAAAACAGATTCTGTTGTAGGCTCTTTTGATATATCTTTTATTGATGCAAGCACAGGAAAAACAATACACAGACTTCCAGTTACAATAACAGGCTCTTCAGATGGCTTCACACTAACAACTATGCCTACTAACGGACCACAAGGAGTTTATGATTTTCTTCTATCAGAATAATAAAAATAAAGCTAGTGCGTTAACTTTGCACTAGCTTTTAAAATTGCGCTTAAGAGCTTTGATGGATTTTTTGGTAATAAGATTTAACTGTCAGCCCTTGAATTACTGTTGTGAACATCACTATTGAAAAAACACATATTATCATTGTGTGGAAAGTGAGCGAGGAAACGAGGCTGGAAGCTTCAATCATAAGAGCAAGGCTTAGAGCTCCTTTTAAACCAGACCAAGTTAGTAATGTTGAAAACTTAAAGCGAGAGAGCTTTTCTGGTATTGGGTTTATTAGATGAGAAACTAAGAATACACCAAAAAATCTCGCCAAAATTCCAGAAGCTATAGCTAAAACTATAACACCTAAGCTGCCTTTTGTGTATAGAAAGATATTGACAAAGAATATACCTAAAACTATGTATAGTAAGTGGTTTAGAAGATTGTCTAGTACCTCCCAAAAGTCAAAGTACAGCCTGTATTTTTCTTCTGCTTCCTGTTCGTTTTTGATAGTAAAGCTAGCAAAGCAAATTCCAGAAATAACAGCAGATATTGCGCTGGAAAAATCAGCATACTGGCAGATAACATAAGAGGAGGTTAGAGCTAAAATGCTAATGAATATCTGCCTAAACTTATCCTCAGTTGTTTTAAAGAAGTAGTACATAACAAAGCAGATAGCTAATCCAACAATAACAGCTCCTATAACCTCCCTCCCCAAAACCACAAAGAATGATGAGGGGCTGAAGCTTTTTGCAGAGCTTGTCATTAAGCTGGAGATAGCGACAAATATTGCAATGCCAACACCATCATTAAATAACGATTCACCCTCTATTGTCAAAAGCAAATCCTCAGACAATCCAAACTTATTTAATATGCCTGTGGCTGCGATTGGATCGGTTGGGGAAATTATCGCACCTAGTAGAAAGCATTCTAAAAGGCTAAAGCTAGTTATTCCAAATAGACTTAGCAGAGCATAGCTTATAGCTCCAAAGAGGGCAGTTGATAGAGTGGTGGTTAAAATTGCAAGCAAACTTATTGGCTTGATATTTCGCTTTAGCTTTGAGAAAGTAATTCGGCAGGAGCCAGAAAACAGCATAAAGCATAACACACCCTTGACTAAAAAGTCGCTTAAATAGTTAATAGGAAACCCTGTTGGAGTGTGGTTAGGATTTATAGTGTAAGATATAATTATATAAGCTAATCCAATAACAAAAGAAGCTATAAGCAGAGCAATTTCTGTTGGCAGCTTAAATGTTTTCTCATTAAAATACCCGACAAACACTAACACACACATCAATAAAACAAAAATAGCAAGGAAAATCATAATCTCACCCTTTCAATACATTTATTACAATTATAACATATTAAACGCAATGTATCTAGTGGGGGATGCACTCAAGTGGAGATTATTTATATTTCACGTTTAGCGTGAAATAGTGAAAAGTGAAGAATGAAAAGTGAAAAGTTAATGTATCACTTCGTGATGGATCGAAAACTGTATTTTAAATAAATGCTTCAAGTCGACTGCAAGTCATTTAAAATGTCGCAAAGCGACTCCATCACTTTTCACTATTCACTTAAATAATCGTAGTGAAACGAAGATTATTTATATTCTTTCTCGGCATTACAGAACAAACATTAAGGCTAGTGCAGTTATTTTGCACTAGCCTTATATCTATGATTTTATTTTGTAGCTTTGATTCAATATAACACAGACTAAGCTTTGTTAGCCTTTTTGTCCTGCCACACCACCCATAAAGGAGCAGCGATACATAGAGAAGAATACACACCTGAAATCATACCAATCATCATTGGGATGGAGAAAGTCAGGATAGAAGTTACATTGTAGTAGTAAGCGACAGCAGATACAACAGCCATAGTAGTTGCCGTTGTAACAGTTGTCATGATAGAACGAGCAAGGGATTGGTTTAAGCTCTTGTTCATCAGCTCTGCTGTTGAAAGCTTATTGCCATACGCATTTTTATTCTCACGAACTCTATCGTAAATAACGATAGTATCGTTTAGTGAGTAACCAAGGATTGTTAGTATAACAGCGATAAAGTTATCGTTTAGTGGAATGCGGAAGATAACAAAAAGCCCAAATACAATCAGAACATCGTGGATTAGTGCGATAACAGCAGTTATACCAGCAGACCAGCCGCTAATTAGCTTAAATCTTAATGATACATAAACTATCATTATAAGAGAAGCGAATATAACAGCAACTAAAGATTTTTGCAGAAACTCTGTTCCGATAACAGGGTCAACAACGCTAACAGAAACGCTCTCAAGGTTGTTGTCAGCATATTTCTCAGTTAGTGTGTTAGTTAGCTCTAGTTGAGTGTTGGCATCAATGCCATCAATAACAGCTAAGTTTGCGACAATGTTATTTTTGCCAGTGCTAAAGTCAACAGTTTCTTGAATTGTTACAGCCTCGCCCAAAGCAGTTTCGATGTCTGTCTTGAATGCTTCTGTGTCTAAACTTCCCTCATAAGAATAAGTTAAGATAGCTCCGCCCTTAAATTCAATGTCTAGCGGAATGCCAAAAAGCACTGCGCATACAAGGGAGATTATTATTAGTGCAGATGAGATTGCAAAAAATGTTTTGCTTTTTCCAATAAAATCGAATTGTTTCATTATTTGCCACCTCCATATAGCTTAGGATCTCTTAGGCTCTTGAATTGTGAAAGGGAAAGCAGCATTAGTCTTGAAGCTAACACACCCATTATTAGGTTTAGGATAACACCAACAAGCAGTGTGTAACCGAATGAGTAGATAGAGCCTGTTGTTGATGGTCCAAACAAGAAGAAGATAGGGCTTAGCAGCTGTCCTAGCATACTATCTGGAGGGCCAAAAGCGCCTAACAGGATAAGGGCAACAATGATAACAGTTACATTACCATCAAAGATAGCTGTGAATGCTCTGTTAAATCCAGCTCTTAAAGCTCCGTCTAATGTTTTGCCTAATGCTAGTTCCTCTTTAATTCTCGCTGCTGTGATGATATTAGCATCAACACCAAAGCCGATTGAAAGGATAATACCAGCAATACCTGGCAGAGTTAATGTGAAGGATGGGAATAGTGCAAAGAATCCTGTGATTGAAGCAATCATAAGGATAACCTGCCCTGCAAGCGCAATAACTGCAACAACGCCAGGAATTTTGTATCTAACAATCATGATGATAGCAATAATAACGAATGCAATAGCACCAGCTATAGTCATTGCATCTCTTGCACCCTCGCCTAAAGTTGGGGAGATAGTGTTGAAGTTTTGAGTTTGTAGCTCAAATGGCAGTGCACCAGCATTGATTTTTGTTGCAAGGTCAACAGCTTCTTCTGCTGAGAAGTTGCCTGTTATAACAGCAGTGCCGTCTGTAATTTCATCGTTAACACCTGGAGCTGAAATCATAGTATCATCCATCCAGATAGAAATTTGGCTGCCGATTAGTCTTGCAGTTGCTTCTTGGAACTTAACTGCGCCTTCTGGAGTTAGCTCTAGTCTAACCATAAAGCTAGGAGTGCCATAGCTGTCTGTTTCTTGAATAGCTGTTGCAGATAGAATGTCAACACCTTCTAGTATAACAGTTTCTAGAGTTGTTCCTGATGGTGCACCTAGTGAGTCTTGGGATGCGCCCTCTCTAAAAGTTAGCTTTGCAGTTGCGCCAAGCTCAGTTATAGCTTCTTCAGGGTTGAAGTCGGCTTCGTCGGCTCTCCAAGGGAAACGAACGATAATGCGGTCGTTAGTGTAGTCTGTGTATACTTCACTATCTGTGATGTTTTGTGATACAAGGCGAACATTGATGATAGATTCAGCAGAATGCATCTCTTCATCAGTTGCGTCGTATCCTTCTGGTGGAGTGAAGGTTACATCAACTCCTCCTCTAATGTCAATACCCCAGCGGATATCTTGAACACCTTTAATAATTGTTGTGGTTATATCACCATATGTGTTGCTATAGCCAAATGTTGTTAGTAAGCCAACAACAGCAATTAGCACAACTATGATGAAAAACACTGGTTTTCCAACTCTTTTCATCTTTTCTCCATTCTGTCGCTAAACGACTATTTTAGAATTCTGTCAAAAGACACAAACTTAATTATATATCAATTAAAATGAAATGTCAATTTGTGAAAAAGCTATACTTTAAGCTCTGCCTTTTCGCCTAAAACAGCCTTATGCTTATTTAAAACAGGCTCAACACATTCTTTTATATACCATTCTGTTTGTGGAGCAGCCATGCCTGTGAAGTTCTCTGGCTTTAGAACACTATTTAGCTCTTCAACAGTTAGATTAAAGCTCTTATCTTCAGCAATACGAGCGATAAGGTCATTTTCGCCGCCCTCTTCTTTCACAACCTTTGCAGCAGCAATAGAATGAGTTCTTAAGCTTTCGTGAAGCTCTTGTCTGTCGCCGCCTTTTTTAACAGCAGTCATCATAATATTTTCTGTTGCCATGAATGGAAGCTCTTTCATAACTCTTTGTCTAACAACCTTTGGATAAACCACTAAGCCATCACAAACATTTAATAGAATGCCCATAATAGAGTCGATTGCTAAAAAGCCTTCGCTCATTGCGATTCTCTTGTTAGCAGAATCATCAAGAGTTCTTTCAAACCATTGTGTAGCAGTTGTGATCATTGGGTTTAGGCTGTCTGCGATTACATAACGGGATAGGGCTGTTATTCTTTCAGATCTCATTGGGTTTCTCTTATATGGCATTGCAGAAGATCCAATTTGATTTTTCTCAAATGGCTCTTCCATCTCTTTGAAGTTTTGCAGCAGACGCATATCGTTTGAGAATTTTGAAGCTGATTGAGCAATTCCTGAAAGCACATTCATAACTTGGGAGTCAACTTTTCTTGAATATGTTTGTCCAGTTACAGGCTCAACGCTTTCAAATCCCATTTCCTCGGCAATTTTCTTTTCAAGGGAGGCAATTTTTTCTCTATCTCCTTCAAAAAGCTCTGTGAAGCTTGCTTGAGTGCCAGTTGTACCTTTTGCACCTCTTAGTTTTAGTGTGCTAATTCTATATTCAAGATCCTCTAAATCCATCATAAACTCATTTATCCAAAGAGTTGCTCTTTTACCAACAGTTGTTAGCTGCGCTGGTTGAAGGTGAGTGTAGGCAAGGGCTGGCATGTCTTTATATTCCATAGCAAACTTGCTTAAAAGAGCTATTACATTAACAAGCTTTCTTCTAACAAGCTCTAAGCCTTCACGCATGATGATAATGTCTGTGTTGTCGCCAACATAGCAGCTTGTTGCGCCTAGATGGATAATGCCTTTTGCATTTGGGCATTGCAGGCCATATGCATATACATGGCTCATAACATCATGACGAACTAGCTTTTCTCTTTCTTCTGCTTCTTTGTAGTTAATATCGTCTTTGAACTTTTCAAGCTCTGCAATCTGCTCATCTTTTATGTCAAGACCTAAGGATTTCTCTGCTCTTGCAAGGGCAATCCAAAGCCTTCTCCATGTTCTAAACTTTTTATCTGATGAGAATAGATACTGCATTTCATCGCTTGCATATCTTGTTGAAAAGGGGCTTACATACTTATCATACATACTAAAATTCCTCCGTTTTTCTTTCCTCTAGGCGACTGTATTTTTATATTTTATTTTTTGTCTTTATTAGAGGTAACCTCTCATATAATACTATATTTTTTCGCTATTAACAACCATTTATTTTTAATTTTTGCTGTATTTTCATCAACTCTTAACTTTTATAGTCTATTTTATTGACATTCTTCCTTTTTTATGGTATATTTTATAGGCAATTGCGAGAGTGGCGGAACGGCAGACGCACTACCTTGAGGTGGTAGCGAGTGAAAGCTTGTGTGGGTTCAAATCCCATCTCTCGCACCATAAAATGAGGACTACCCATAAAGGGTAGTCCTCATTTTATTTTAAATAGATGGGATTTGAAATGTCGGCTATTGAATTTGTGCCAGTGGCACAAAGAACCGACATGGCTTTTCCGCAGAAAAGAAATCCCATCTCTCGAAAAATGCTTGCTGCGAAAGTTGCAAGCATTTTTTATTGCAAAATTAGGGTAGTCCTCATTTTATTTTAAATAGATGGGATTTGAAATGTCGGCTATTGAA
>CAYJEV010000037.1:0-1061 GCA_964369265.1 uncultured Oscillospiraceae bacterium | reverse complement strand
TGGCACAAAGAACCGACATGGCTTTTCCGCAGAAAAGAAATCCCATCTCTCGAAACATACTAAACACTAATGAGGGTATTGACAAATTAGTTCAATATGACTTATACTATAATTGGTATTATTAGTGTGTTATAAGGTTTTTATATTTGGATATTAAAAGAATAGGTGCAGGTGTATTTTAGAGAATTATATGAGGAGGATTTATTTTGAGTAAAATATATTTAAATGACTTATTAAATTTCAATGCAAGTGAATATAACAATATTAAAATTAAATTTAATCAGCATAACGGACATGATGATCCGATGGAGCTTTATAAATCTAATCCAGATATAGTGGATACTCAGTGGCTTTTTTGGAGAAATGATCGTCGCTATTTTTATGTAGGGCAGATTGCTATATGTTTATTGAAATTAACATGGGATACTTGGCTTTTAACTACGATTAAGCGTGTAACTAAAGAATTCGATAAGAAAAATGCTATAAATTATGATGGTGAAGTATTAGAAGAATACAAACAATACTTTGGTCGAGTTATTATAAAATATCATAAAAAAGTAATGTCACAAGGTCGATACTATGGAGAGGTTTGCGACGAACTAGAAGTTTTGCAGATACTCCCAAATGTTTTTGATGGTGACGGCTTTCCAGGTTATGATAAAGTAAGGTTGTCCTTTAATCAGCTACAAACTATAATTTCACGAGGAAAAAAAGACTGGATAGCAGCTCTTGAAAATCAAAAAGCAGTTTATTTAATCACTGATATATCTAATGGTAAAATGTATGTAGGTTCTGCGACTAGCGATTATGGAATGCTACTTCAAAGATGGAAGAATTATGTTCATGATGGGCATGGTGGAAATAAAGAGCTTAAAGCTCTTGTTAGTGAAAAAGGTTTGGATTATATTAAAAATAATTTCCAGTATTCTATTCTCGAAAACTACAACGCAAAAGTTGATGACCATATTATACTAACTAGAGAATCATGGTGGAAAGAAACTTTATGTTCAAGAATATTTGGATATAATTCAAATTAAAATATTATGAAATCATAAAAAAGA
>CAYJEV010000036.1:0-15712 GCA_964369265.1 uncultured Oscillospiraceae bacterium | reverse complement strand
CACCAACACCAACAAACATCTCAACAAAGTCAGAACCTGAAATTGAGAAGAATGGTGCGCCAGCCTCGCCAGCAACAGCTCTCGCTAAAAGAGTTTTACCAGTTCCTGGAGGTCCTAAAAGAAGAACGCCTTTTGGTATTCTAGCGCCTAATGTGTTAAACTTGTGCGGATTTTTTAAGAATTCAACTATTTCAACAAGCTCAGCCTTTTCCTCATCAGCACCAGCCACATCCTTAAATGTAACCTTAATTGCCTCTTCTGGATTTTTCGTTTTAGCCTTGCCAAAACCAGTCACATTTCCGCCCTTGCTTTGGCGAAGCGTGAAGTACCAAAATAGACCCATCATAACTATTATCATTGCTGTCGGCAATAGATTTAACAGCCATGAGTATTCTTGGCCAGGGTCCCAGTTATATGGAACTGGAGTTTCAGGGTTTTCCTCGTTGTACTCATCAACATTTACAAGCACATGATCAATAAAATAACCTAAATAAGGAAGCCTATAGACATATTCTTCTTCCTTTCCTCTAAGCTTGAATGTAATTTCAGCGCTTGCTAAATCAAGCTCATATTCAGACACTTCGTCTTGTTGAAAGAAAGCTACAACTTCATAGTATTTAAAAGGACTCGTTTCTTTTGGAGCATTAGAGAAAAAGAAAGAAGCTAAAATTATAAGCGCTAACAGCACACCTATATATGTCACTATTCCTCTATTGCTTTGTTTTGTGTTTTTAGCCAATTTGGCATCACTCCTTACTATATTAAATTTTAAAAATTAAATATTAATCGCTATACACTTCTGGCTTTAAAACGCCGATAAATGGCAGATTTCTATACTTTTCATCAAAATCAAGCCCATATCCAACAACAAACTTATCTGGAATGTTAAAGCAGCTATATTTTGGAAATACATCAACTTTTCTTCTCTCTGGCTTATCAAGCAAGGTTGCAATTTCAATGCTCTTTGGAGCTTTGCCTGCAAGATGCTTTAGTAGATAAGATAGAGTTAAGCCTGAATCTAATATATCCTCAACTATAAGTATATCATAATCCTCGATAGCTATACCAATATCCTTAACAATCTTTACAACTCCAGAAGATTTTGTGTCCCTTCCATAAGAAGAAACCACCATAAATTCAATTCCAGCATGAACTTTAATCTCTCTCATTAAATCTGACATAAACAATACAGAGCCTTTTAAAACTCCAACTAAAAGAAGGTTCTTATCTTTATAGTCCTCAGTGATTTTTTTACCAAGCTCAACAACCTTCGCCTTTATCTCTTCTTCTGTGACTAGCACTCTTTCTATATCTGCTAACATGTCTTTCTCCTCTTTATTATCTACTATTTAAATGATATGACTAAGACATTTTCTGTTCTTTCATCTATAATCACTTCATTTGATATGCCCAAATTACGCACTCCTACTATTCTATCATCATTTTCTATAATTAGCAAGTCGCAACGCAAATTTATTGGAATTTTTAGCTCATTCATCCATTTTTTCAGGCTCTTGCTTCCTTTTCTGCCAGCAACAGCAAACTTATCTCCAGCCTTTTTTGTGCGAATGATTATCTCCTCACCTTTTATTTTATCATAGTCAAAATATAATTGTGTGATATTTTTATGACTATTTGCTTTAATTTCTTTTATAGTTTTTAAGCTAATAGTAATCTCGCCATCTAAATAATAGGAGGCTTTACTAGTAATTTCATTCTTTTGAATTTTAAGGTAAACTTCCTCTCGAGTAGTCTTCTTAATCTCCTCGCCTATATAAAAATAATCTTCCTCCACAAAAAAGAAGCTGTCCTTACCAATTGAAACTTTAGCCTTGTCCTCTTTTAAAAGCTCACAAAGCATCAAAACCCTTTCCCTGCTATAAGAAATATTATGTTCGAGTAGCATTTTTATCACTATCTTATATTTTAGTGTATTATTTAGCTTGTTAAACTTTAGCTTATTTATTTTTTTATCTTCTAGCACATCGCTATAAGCCTTGTTTGTTAGTTCCTCTAAAAAGCTGACTTCTTCTCTTAATATCTCGCTCATTCGGCTGGCATTATATTCAGCTGAGCTTATAATCTCAACAAGCGGAGGAATCACCTTATGCCTTATAGCGTTTCTTGTGTAATCATCGGATAAATTGCTAGAATCTTCAACATAGCTATAACCATTCTGCTCTAAATACAGCTCAATATCTTTTCTTGTTGTTTCGATTAAAGGCCTTATGATATTATCTCTAGTTACTGGTATTCCAGCAAGCCCTTTAATTCCTGTTCCTCTTGCAATGGAAAAGATTATTGTTTCAAGATTATCACTAGCTGTGTGTGCTGTTGCAATTTTGCAATCATTAAGCTGTTTAAAGCAGCTATATCTCAGCTCCCTCGCAGCAAGTTCAACTGAAACAGAATTTTCCTTTGCATATCTAGGAACATCAACATTAAACACTCTAAGCGGTATATCATGCCTCCTACAAAGCCTAATAACAAACTCGCTGTCAGCAACAGACTCCTCGCCTCGAATGCCGTGTTCAATATGAACAGCTGATAATGTAATCCCTAGCATACTTTTTGCATTAAAAAGAGCCATCAAAAGAGCAATAGAATCTGCGCCTCCCGAAACTGCAACAGCTATGTTATCTCCAGCCTCTATCAGTTTGTACTTTTGAATTGTTTGAAGCATGCTATCCATGCAAACACTATCCTTCATCTCTAATCAGCTCCTGATTGCGGAATTTTGTAAAGCGTCCATCCCAAGCAAGCTTTACTGTGTCTGTTTCACCATGTCTGTTTTTCGCAACAATACACTCAGCAACATTAGGTTCATCGCTATCTTTGTTGTAGTAGTCATCACGATATAGCATCATAACTATATCGGCATCCTGCTCAATAGAGCCAGACTCTCTAAGATGAGAAAGTAAAGGTCTCTTATCTTCCCTTGACTCTGTTCCACGAGATAGCTGGGAAAGAACTATAATCGGTATGTTAAATTCCTTTGCCATTATCTTTAGCGAACGTGTGATTTCAGATATTTCCTGAACTCTATTATCGCTTCTTTTGTTAGAGGACATAAGTTGTAGATAGTCAATTATAACTAAATCAACCCCTCTAAGCCTTCTAAGTTTCGCCTTCATCTCTCCAACAGTTATTCCTGGTGTGTCGTCTATATAAATTGGCGCTGCTGCAAGGCTTTGTGTGCAAAAAGCTAGCCTTGTCCAGTCATCAGTTGATAAAGTGCCTGTTTTAATTCTATCGCTCGAAATCATTGCCTCAGAAGATAAAATACGGCTAACTAACTGTTCAGCTCCCATCTCAAGCGAGAAAACGCCAACCTTGCTCCCAAGTTTTGCAACATTTGTCGCTATATTAAGAGCAAAAGAGGTTTTACCCATACCAGGTCTAGCAGCAAGGAAGATAAGGTCTGATTGGTTAAGCCCATGAATGAGCTTATCTAGCCCAAAATATCCGCTAGAAAGCCCCTTAAACTTGTCAGCATCTTCGCCTGCAAGCTTTTGCAGTCTATCATACGTTTCAAGAATTACATCGCCAAGTGGACGCATTCCTGAATTATCTTTACCATCTCTTATATTAAAGATGGTTTGCTCTGCCATCTCCATGATAACATTAGCATCTCCGCCAGGCTCTTTTGCATCGAGAACAACCTTATCAAAGGTATCAATCAAAGTTCTTAGATAATATTTATCTCGCACTATCTTTGCATATGCCTCAACAGAAGAGGCTGATGGAACAATGTTAATTAGTGTGCTTAAATAGATTCTAGCATCTCCGTCGCTATCAAAAATATCTTCATCTATAGTTTTGCTAAGCACTGTTACAAAATCGATTGTTTCGGAAGATAGGAACATTCTTGTAATTAAGCTATATAGAGCTTTATGTTGTGGTCTATAAAAATGCTCCGCTTTTAAAGATACCATAACTGTCGGAAGATATGAGTTATCTATAAGTATTGCGCCTAAGGTGGATTGTTCTGCTTCTAAATTAAAGGGAAGTGCCTCATATCTATTTCCAAAGTTGCTATCCATATTTGCCTCCATTACAAAATAATTTAGGCAACAATGCTTTGTTGCCTAATTCTATTTAAGTTTTACTCCACTACAACATTAACTGTTACTTTAGCAGAAATTCCTTGATATAATTTTAGCTCTGCTTCATAATCGCCTTGAGCTTTAATATCGCTCTTAATTGATATTTTCTTTTTGTCTATATCAATCTTAAACTGCATAGAAACAGCCTCTGCTATTTCCTTAGTTGTAACTGAACCGAATAGCTTTCCGCCAGCTCCAGACTTAGCCACAACCTTAACATTCTTGCCATCAAGCTTTGCTTTTAGCTCGTTTGCATTTTGCTTTTCAACGTCTATTTTGTGTTGAGCTGAATCTTTTTTAGATTTCATTTCTGTAATCGCTTGTGCGCTCGCCTCAACAGCAAGCTTTTTTGGGAATAGGAAGTTCCTTGCGTATCCATCAGAAACCTTTATCATCTCGCCTTTTTTACCTGAACCTTTAACGTCAGCTAATAAAATTACATTCATGTCTTTTCTCTCCATATCTATTCTATTTATTTTAATATAACAAACTATTTTAAAGAAAATTATAATAGTTTTTAAATATAAAATCAAGGTATTTATGTTAGATTATTTTCTAAATCTAATATAAATTGGTCATGTGGGCACTTCGTTGCCCACGAGCTCCAAAATCGCCCTGCGAGGAATATAAATAATCGTAGTGAAACGGAGATTACTTATATTAGATTTAGTGAAAAATGAAGATTGAAAAGTGAAAAGTTAATGTATCACTTCGTGATAGATTAAATTGCACTCTATATTAAGACTTTAAGCCGACTGCAAGTCGTTTAAAACGTCGCAAAGCGACACTATCACTCTTCACTATTCACTTTTACCTATTCACTTAAATAATTTATACTTTGTCAAAGTATTTATCAATTGCTTCAAGAAGCATTGTTCTTGCGTCTGTTATAGTAACATTCTCAAGCTGAGCTGCCGCCATAGTTTGGTGACCGCCGCCGCCAAGGCTCTCCATTATTACTTGAACATTCATCTTGCCCATTGAGCGAGCAGACATATTAACGCCCTTTCCAACTTCATACATAACAAAAGAAGCATCAACATTATCGATGTTTAGAAGTTCGTCAGCAGCTTGAGGAGCTATAATTTTAATCTCGTCATTTGTTACCTTTGCATCCTCATTGCCTGTTTCATACATTGCAATCGCACAGCTCTTATACACTTCTGCTCCGCTAACAAGCCTTGATCTTTGTTGATAAGATTCCATTGTCGAGTTAAATAACTTTCTAACCTCAACAGTGTCTGCACCTTGCTTTCTAAGGAAGGCAGCAGCCTCAAAGGTTCTAACACCTGTTTTAACGATGAAGTTTTTAGTGTCGAGCATAATTCCAGCTAATAAAGCCTCTGCCTCTGGGCGACCCATTCTGTTTTTATCATCAATATACTGAATCAGCTCTGTTACCATCTCGGAAGCAGAAGAAGCATACGGCTCATGATAGAAGATAACTGCATTTTCTATATAACCAACCATTCTTCTATGATGGTCAATTACAACTACATTTTCAAACTGTCTATACAGTTGTTCTGACTCAACTATATGCACCAAATGCGTATCAACAACTATTAAAAGCGACTGCTTTTCGACACTAGACATTAAATCTTGAGGATTTTTAAATGCATCCTCAAATCCAGTCCCGCTTTCAAGCTTTGCAATTAAATTGCCGACTAAGTTCTTTTGTCTATCAATGGCAATGACTACATCCTTGCCCATCTGCTTTATAGTTTTATATAAGCCTGTTGCAGAACCTAGTGAGTCAAGGTCAGCAAACTTATGCCCCATTATCACAACATTGCTCGAGGAATCAATAAGCTCCTTTAAAGCTCCTGCTACTATTCTTGTTTTAACCTTTGTGCGCTTTTCAACGCCCTTAGACACACCACCATAAAACTCAAATCCGCTTGATGTCTTAACAACAGCCTGATCTCCACCACGCCCAAGCGCCATATCAAGGGACTGTCTTGCTGATTGTTCGCATTCACTATAAGTTTCTTTGTTTCTGCCAATACCGATAGATAAGGTTAGCGGAACTCTATCTGGTCCTGCAAGCTCTCTTACAAGATCAAGAAGCTCAAATTTATTAGCAAAAATTTCCATCATATACTGCTCTTCCAAAACAGCTGTATATCTATCTCTTTCATTTTTTACTAAAAGCCCATCAGCCTCGCCAACAAACTTCTCTATATGATACTCAACCTGACTTAGCAGCTGAGAACGCTCATTTTCTTTATAGCCTTGAAGCGCTTCATCATAGCTATCAATGCTTATAAGCATAACAACTGGCCTTGTTCTGTCGTATTCGTCTGATTTATTTTTATAGACTGTATCTTTAACTAAGTAATGAGTCATCATCTCTTTGTCTTTAATTAGAGTAGCTGATTTATAGAGAGTGTATCTCTCATCTTTAATTTTGATATCAGCTCCATCAACAATGCCGTCCTTTTCAATGCCAAGAATCTCTTCAATGCTCTTGCCATACAAAGGCTCGTTATCCCCTAATATCCCAAGTGCTTCTCTGTTATGCCAAAATACTTCGCCAAGCTCATCAGTTATAACAACAGAAATGGGAAGAGAATCAACAGAACTATCAAAAGTTTTAGCGACCATCGCTCCAACTGTATCAACAAATTCCTCTATCTGCTTGTTGGCATAGTGATACTGAAACCAAACCACCACCAAAGAACATACTACCAATACAGCAGAGGCATTGAATAAATCTGCATTATAAAAGTATGTCATAAATGTGATTACCATTAAAACTACTATGACCATTATCACAGGTGCTTTATATAAATTCGATTTAAATCTCATACATTCACACTCCCAATATATAATTTCTCATTTCTATACACATATTTTTATAATTATAACACAAGTTTTCAATCTCGTAAAGCTATTTTTAGCACCTAATACATATTATGGTAAAAAAAGTGTGTCAATTATAATCAAATTAACACACGAGTTTTTATTATATCTCACAATATTTTATGAAGCACTATAGGTAATATTATACTCTTCTGTTGCTTTTTGAACTTGAGCATCACCTCTACGACATGCTGGCTGTAATAATGAACATCCTCTTCCACAAGCAGTGCAAGTTAAATTCGATAAATATTCCTCTAAAGTCGGAATTACATCTACTTCTAAAGTATTTTCCACATCCTGCTCATATTGTAAGCCCTGCTCCTCAACTTCTGTAATATTTCCATCACTAATTTCGTTTACCGCATAGCTATAGTCTGGTCGGTCTAATCGACTATACAGCACTAAATTCACTATAATCAGTCCAGCTGCAGATAGATACACTAATTTTACATACCCTTTTGAAAAATTTTTTAGTGTATGTAGTATGCCTGCTCCTAAATATTTTAAATGCAACAATATATGAAGTATTATAAGGGCAAAGGAAAAATATGAGGCAATGTTATGTACACTAAATAATACACCAATCGGCATGTTGAATGGTAAAGCAAACAACTCCCTAGCTATAAGCACACCAGTGAGTATTACTACAAAGACACTAGCTAATAGAAGCACATCCAAAGCACCATTCAAGTTGTTTTTCCCAGATAATCTTCCATATAAAAAATTGCTAATAAAGTCTTTATTTAAATAAATGTGAGCTAGAAACAGTATAGAGATTACTACACCTAGAAATTCATGAGATAAAATAGTTGTTCCTAGTTTAAGTCCGAACATAAGAAATAAATAAACTGCTACCATTATAATATCAATAAGAATTTTTAACACTAATTTTGATTTTTGCAACTCTTTAAACATAAAGTCCCCTTTCAATATACAAGCATTTTTAAGCACTGCTCACTATACTTTAATTATTGTATAAAGTGTAGCATCTAAATGTGAGGTTTTAGTGATTGTTTTTTTTACTTTTCTCTAAATTTAAAAGTAAAAACTTCTAACAATATTAGCAATTAGCTTTATCTTCCGATAAAATATCAAGTATAACCTAATGATTTACGCAAAAAACAGATAGTGCTAAAAAACACTATCCGTCATAAGATTATAATTCTTTTTTTCTATAAATCAAAATCGATATAAAACAAGAAACAAGGAATAAAATTATTGAAAAGCATATTATAAATAACCTATAAGATACAATCTCTGAATTAGGCAGTATACCCCACACAAATTCCCCAAACACTACAAAAATCCCCATGCTTGCCATAAGCGAATACATCACAATTGATTCCGATTTATCACCGCCAAACCTTATCATCATTGGATAAGCAAGGGCTGGTGTTAATAAAATCATAGTTATACCACCAGCAAAGGCGAAGATAATGCGTTCATAAACGATTTCATTGCCAAACAAAGCAGATAAGCCAACTGTCATTAATGATATTGTTATTCCCATTAGTGCAAATAATAAAAAAGATATATATCTTGCAATTACAACTTCATCACGCTTAACAGGCATTGTTATTTCAAACCTATCCCATTTGGAGGCACTATCTCTTTTCATCCCAGTTCCAATATGACCAAAACAAGCTAACATCTGCCCTAACACCACCAAAGTTGTAAACTCAGCATCATCAAAAATTAGTGAAGCAACCATTGCTAAAAAACAGATCGGAATAATGATTTTAAGATCATTAAAAGCGGAATATATGTTGTTTCTAAGTAGTCCTTTCATTTATGCTCCCTCCTTTGCTATCAGTGGCAGTATTTCATCAATGGTTGCGTTATCTAACACTATGTTAGGATATTCTCTTGAAAATTTTGTTTTACTCTGAACTAATACCTCAATTTGAAGACCTCTTTTTCTATAAGCAATATATTCCTGTTTATCAAGCTTATCAAAATCGCTTTGCTTCATACGAGCAATTCCATACTCATAAATCAAAGCATCTTTCTTTTCTACTAAAATAATTTTGCCGTTATCAATGAAAGTGATGTAATCTGCGATTTTTTCAAGGTCAGTAGATATATGAGAGGAGATTAAAATTGAATTATTTTCATCTTCAACAAACTCTAAAAATACATCTAAAATTTCTTCTCTCACAACTGGGTCAAGCCCTGCTGTTGCTTCATCTAAAATGAGCAGCTTTGCCTTATGAGAAAGGGCAACACTGATTGATAGCTTCATGGTCATACCACGAGATAAGGTTTTAATTTTATTATTTTTAGGAATGTTGAATCGCTCAAGATAAGCAAAAAATTTCTCTTTATCCCAGTTAGAATAGATATCATTTAATACCTTTTCGAGCATTTTCGGTGTAAGCTCTCCAGAAAAATTAACTGAATCAAATACAACCCCAATGTCATTGCGTATCAATTTGTCATCATCTGTCATCTCATTTCCAAAAAATTTTACATATCCACTATCTTTGTGTATGATATTTAAAATTGTGTTGATTGTTGTGCTTTTGCCTGCGCCATTTTTCCCTACAAATCCCATGATAGCGCCTGTTGGAATATCAAAAGATATGTTTTGCAACTTAAAATCTGAGCTTTTATAAAATTTACATAAGTCTTTTATTTGTAGTGCATAATTCATCCACTAACCCTCCTCGTAGAATATTTTAAGTAACTCTGTTATTTTATCAAGTTTAATACCGTTTGTGCGTGCAATATCAGCCGCCAACATCAAGTATTCCTCTACTCGTTTCTGCTGCTCCTCTTGAATAAAATCTTTATTTTGAGCAGCTACAAAACTACCTCTTCCAATAGTAGTTTCAATAAAGCCATCTCTCGCTAAATCTTCATATGCCTTTTGAACAGTTATCACACTTACATGAATTGTTTTAGCAAGAGAGCGCATAGACGGAATGGGATCACCAGTTTTAAGTTCTCCGCTCATAATCATCGCTTTCATTTGTGATGTTATCTGTTCATATATTGGCTTGCTAGTGTTACTGCTAATAATAATCTCCACACAATACCCCCTTACTTCTATAAAGCTTATATGTACTTATTGAATAAGTACATTATATACTATTTAAGTACACCTTGTCAACAACCTAGCTCAAAATTTCTGTATTTAGTTATAAAAATGCGGATAGTGCTAAAAAACACTATCCGTTAATTCTTGTTAGAGCAAAAGCTCTATCGCTATTCATTTTTGCTATTCATTACTGAACATCAACAACCTCAACTATAGGAAGTATAACAGGGCGACGCTTTGTTTTTTGGTATAGGAAAGAGCCTATCTGCTCTCTTAGCATGTTCTTGATATTGCTCCACTCATTGTCTTTACCAGACTTTGAACCAGCAATTGCATTAACGCAAACCTCTTTAATATCTCTTATTAAATCGTCTGCTTCTCTAACATACACAAAGCCTCTTGATACAATGTCAGGTCCTGTTAGTAGCTCGCCTTTTTTGTTAAGGACAACAACAGCAACCACTAAACCATCTTCTGATAGCATTTTTCTATCTCGAAGCACTATGCTTCCAACATCGCCAACACCAAGCCCATCAACCATCACAGCTCCGCAAGGCACTGTTCCAGTTATGCGCACCTTATTTGAAACTTCAATAACATTGCCTATCTCAGCAACAAGAATATTCTCCTCAGGCATTCCCATCTCTAAAGCAAGCTCAGCATTTTTCATAAGATGCTTAAACTCACCATGAACAGGAATATAAAATTTAGGTTTAACCAAAGAGTATACAAGCTTTAGGTCATCACGACAACCATGACCAGAAACATGTATCCCAAGTGCATTTTCATAAACAACATCTGCACCCATCTTCATTAGCTCATTTATTAGCTTACCAACCAGCTTTTCATTGCCTGGAATTGGTGTTGCAGAAATTATAATAAAATCATTTCCTGTAACTTGAATTTTTCTATGCTCGCCCCTTGCCATTCTAGTAAGGGCGCTCATTGGCTCGCCTTGGCTTCCTGTTGTTATAATAACAAGATTTTCATCAAGATGATGTCGCATTGCATCAACCTCAACCAAAGTGCCAGCTGGAATGTCGAGATAGCCAAGTGCTGAAGACTTGCCCACAACATTCTCCATGCTTCGCCCAGACACAGCAACCTTCCTGCCGTATTTATGAGCAACATTTATAACCTGTTGTATTCTATGCACATTTGAAGAGAAGGAAGCTATTACAATTCTTTTGTCGCCAGCCTTTTGGAATAGCTTATCAAAAGAATCTCCAACACACCTTTCGCTCGGTGTGCTGCCAGATCTTTCAGCATTTGTTGAATCGCTCATTAAAGCAAGCACACCCTTGCGACCAAGCTCGCCTAGCCTTGCTAGGTTCATCATCTCGCCATTTATTGGTGTGTAGTCAATTTTAAAGTCACCTGTATGCACAACAGAACCAACTGGTGTGTTTATAATAAGTCCGCTTGCATCAGGTATTGAGTGATTAACATTGAAAAACTCAACAGACATTCCGCCAAGCTTAACAACATCACCATAAGAAACAACCTTCAAAATGCTAGATGGGTTTATGTTATGCTCCTTAAATTTGCCCTCAATTAAGCCCAAAGTAAGCCTTGTGCCATAAACAGGAATTTGAAGCTCCTTCATTAAATATGCTATACCACCAATATGATCCTCATGACCATGCGTTATAACCATTCCTCGAACTTTATCTTTGTTTTTAACAACATAGGTAAAATCAGGCAGAACAACATCTATTCCAGGCATATCATCATCAGGAAAGGCGATTCCGCAGTCAACAATAACTATATCCTCGCCATACTCGAACACTGTCATGTTCTTTCCGATTTCGCCGAGTCCTCCAAGCGGAATAATTTTCAGCGGCTTTTTGCCAGAACCTTCTTTTCTAGGTTGGCGGCGCTTTCTTTGCTTTGGCACTGCCTCTGCCTTGTTTTCAGCCACTACATCTGAGCTGTTATTAGCCTTATTTGCCGCCCTTGCAGTATGTTTTCTTTGCGGTGCAGCACTAACATTTGCTGGCTTTTTTCTTTTTTGTGTATAACGACCCTGCCGAGCTGTTTTCGTCTGCTCGGTTTGGGTTGTTTGATTATTTGTTTTTTCCAAACTTTTTTCCTCCATTTTAAAATATGTATCTCTGCTTATATTTATCTTATGCCTTGTTTGCTGTCGTTCCAAACAAAGTCATTAAATCAAATTAAAATTCACTTTATCAAGCGATAATACGCTTTTTATTTATATAGTCATTTACGAAATTAAAAAGCAGACCGAAAAAGGTCAAAGCGTTGCCTTAGCGACACTATATCACTTCAATATTATCTATTAAATTAAATAATCTTCTTTTATATTCATATAATAATCATAAAACTAACTATATAATCATTCTACACGCAAATAATCTATTTGTCAATAGTAACAAATTTTAATTCCAAAGATTGTCATTATGTATGATAATCAAAGAAAAACTGCTTATTATTAGTAATTTCAAGCATTATTTGAAATTATTCATCATTAAAATTGAAGATATTCACTTTGTAACTTTCTCTTGACAATCCTTTAGTTAGAATTTCCAATATATTTAATATCTTGTGTATTAAAATAAAAGCTTTTGTTAAATACCCTTTATAGTTACATTTTAATAACAAAAGAAAATTTTTCCATGAAGTATTTTAAGTTTAAAGGATATAATAGCAAAAGAGCAAGACAGCTCAACAAATTAATGGAGGTATGTTATGAAGAAAACAATTTCAGCAGCCATGGCTATTGCACTGATGAGTTCACTGACAGCAATGTCTTCAGCTATTGTTGCAAGTGTTGATCCAACTTTATATTATGAAAATGACGATAACAGAATTGAAGAATTTACAGAGCCAACTATTCCTTATGGTGAAACAATCTATTTTGAGCTTTTAAGCGATTTAGATGCTCCAATAACAGAGTATGATGAGGTTAAGAGCATGTCTGTTAAGACTTCTTGGGATATGAACGGATCAGCGATGGGTCGAGCAGAAATAGTCAAGAAGAAAGCAGCAGCTGATGACACTTACTATTATTATCTATCCCTTGATACAAAAGACGATGTAACAACAGACGAAACTGATGTATCTGGTGAAATTACACTAAGAAAATCAGGCGAAACTGATGTTGAGTTTGATGTCGATTTCACATTAGGTTATCCAATCGCAGATGATGCTAATGAGATTATTGATGAGTATCAAATCCATGAGTTTAACGAAGATGAGGAAGATATGTTAAGCTTCAATGATGGCTATTTCATCGTTGATACAGTCGATCAAGATGATCTTCTAATGAGAGTAACAACAAGATATGACACAGGTATTGCCGATGATTATCCAACAGCTAACCTTGACTTTATCGGCTTTAACAATGTTTCATTCAATAGAATTGGTGAAATGACTATCTATGCTGACGAAGGCTCTGCTCTTTACTCAATTAGTGGTGGTGGCAATTTACAACCAATTGATGCAGAGTATGATGAGTATGAGGAAGCATTCAAGTTCAATACTCGTACACTAGGCAGCTATGTTATCTCTGATAGAGAGCTTGAGATTGACGACTACAACCCACCAGAAGACGACACAGACAACAACACAAACACAGATTCTACTAAGCCAAACCCAGGCACTGGCGCAAAGGCTTAAGTTTAATGAAAGTTTATCAGCGAAAGTGTAAAACGATACTTTTGCACTATGAGCTAATAAAAATAGTCGATGTGAGTTTCAGTTCACATCGACTTCTCTTTATAAAGAGATATTAAGGCATATTATAGTTATGCCACACCTCTTGAACATCATCATTATCCTCAAGCATCTCAAGAAGCTTATTAAATTTTGCTACTAACTCATCATCTGTAATGTCAGAATATGTGGTTGGGATATAGCTAAACTCTGCGCTTTCTATTTTATAACCCATTTTCGTTAGCTCATCTCTAACGCTAGCAAGGCTAGTTGGCTCTGTTAATATCGCTATAGCTTCCTCGTTATAGTCAATCTCGTCAACACCATCAATTATAGCATCCTCAAACATTTTCTCTTCACTAATACCAACATTTTCAATGATAATAATCCCCTTTTTGTTGAACATAAAAGAAACGCTTCCAGTCTGCCCTAAATTTCCGCCATACTTATCAAAATAATGCCTTAAATCTCCAGCAGTACGATTTTTATTGTCGGTTAAAGTCGACACCATGACAGCAACACCACAAGGCCCATACCCTTCATAGTACATCTCTTCATAGCTATTTTTATCACCATCACCCAAAGCCTTTTTAATTACTCTATCTATATTATCGTTTGGCACATTATTCTGCTTTGCCTTTGCAATACAATCACGAAGCTTGCCGTTAACTGTCGGATCTCCTCCGCTCTCTTTAACTGCAACAGCTATTTCTCTGCCAATTTTAGTAAATATCTTGGCTCTCTTAGCGTCAGTAGCGCCTTTTTTCCTTTTAATTGTACTCCATTTTGAATGTCCAGACATAAACCATATCTCACCTTTCTTTATTATAAAAAACAGTATATCACAATAATTAAGAGTTGGCAATCCTAACTTAAAATCGCCAACTCTTCTATTTAAACTCTCTTATTTAATGCATCATTTATTTTAGAGGCATCATATCTGTTTATCATCCACATTTTAATGTAAATTGCTATATAAGCTATTGTAAAGATTATTAGAGCTGAAAACATATAATCTCTATAAAGCATAAACAAAACAACTAAAGTTATTGATAGGCAGATAATATAATGAACTATTGTTTGTTTAAATAAGCTCATGCTCTCTATTTCATAAATCATCGCCGATACACCATAAAGCAGAGAAGCAACATACCAAACTACCAACTGCGTTGTTATCTCATTAAAACCAACATTCCATACTAACCCTATAATAGTACATGTAAATCCAAACCCTAGACCTGTTACCATATAATTAAATAGTTTTGTCATAATTATCCCTCCATTACCATTTTCCTAAAGTTCTTCATATAAAATCGGCTAGCAATTATTTTCTCGCCATTCTTTAACCTAATTGTGTAATTTCCGCTAAACTCAGCTTCCAAGCTTTTTACATGATTTATATTAACAATCACACTCTTTCCTATTTGGCAAATGCCATAACCCCCAAACAAAGATAGTAACTCAGCAAGGTTATTTCTCGTAACATATCTTTTATTATTAGCGACAGCGAAAGTTTTTCTAGCGACTACTTCAAAATATGAAATTTCGGATATATCCATCAAAACTTCTGTCAAATCATCATATAAAATTATTTTCGAAGAAACACTGCTCTCGCTTAAAAGAGAAATAATATGCTGAACCTTGCTGTCTAGTATATCGCCTTTTATTACTATCTCTATTTCGCTATTCTTAGTATCCTCTAATATTATCTTCATTGCTCCACCTCCTCTTTGGCTTTATCATAGCATATTTAAATCTATTTGTCTTTGAGTTTTGATTAACTGGTTAAATTTCATGTTTAAGTGGTATAAAAAAATCCAACCAGCGAACTGATTGGATTTTTTGGAGACGCCACCTGGAGTCGAACACAGGGATGAAGGTATTGCGTACCTTTGCCTTAACACTTGGCTATGGCGTCATATATAAAACTAAACACAAAAAATGTTGCACATTTCTGTACAACAAATGTCAAACTTTGGAGCGGGTTACGAGGCTCGAACTCGCTACCTCCACCTTGGCAAGGTGGCGC
>CAYJEV010000035.1:0-15939 GCA_964369265.1 uncultured Oscillospiraceae bacterium | reverse complement strand
TGAAAAGTTAATGTATCACTTTGTGATGGATTGAAAATTGTATGCTATATCAAAGATTCAAGCCGACTGCAAGTCGTTTAAAACGTCGCAAAGCGACACCATAACTCCTCTCTCTTCACTTTTAATTATTCAATATAAAAAATAGTTAGCTCGCAACACTAAAATAGCATTGCGAGCTTTTAGGTGAGAGCTAAAATTACTTAGCGTTATTCTCGTAAGATTCTATCATCTTCTTAACCATTTGACCGCCGATAGAACCAGCTTCACGTGATGTTAGATGACCATTATAACCTTGCTTATAGTTTACGCCCATCTCTTGAGCACACTCCATTTTAAACTTATCCATTGCCTCTCTAGCTTCAGGAACTACAATTTTATTAGATGCCATTTTAATAATCTCCTTTAATCATTTATTTGCGTTTGCATTATTATTATATCTCATACGCATTAAATTATTTCAGTAAATTATTGGGTTTTATTCTTATATTTGACATATTAAAATAGTTAATCTAATTCATTGACATTCTTAAATTCTGCTCAATACATATTCGTGAGCTTCGCTTAGATGTGTATCTAAGAATAAGTCCTCATGCTCTTCCATTAAGTCAAGAGCATCTTCTGTATTCCCTTCAACAATTAGCTTTAAGGCTTTATTCAAAATAAAACCTCCCTTAAACTCAGGCTTTGAAGCAAATTTATCAAATTCAGCTTTTCTATCTTCCATTATATCAATTGCCTCATCATCATTGCCAGCTCTAAAATTATAATGCACTAAATTATTGAAATACACAACCTTTAAATTGCCTTTAAGAGTCTTTGGGTCTATTCTTTTTAAAGCAGAAATTGCTTTATCATAATCGCTATGGTCAACATAGGCGATTGACATGTTTAGCAACAATATATTTTTATTAGCTTCAAGATTTGTTTTTGCAATAAAGCTCTCTAGCTCCCCTATATATTTCTCTAAATCATTAGTTTCTTGATAGCTTTGATAGGATTCTCCAACAATTTTGCTAAGCTTTATCTGCGCTCTCATTGCGTGTACAACCGATATAGTAATTATTATGATTGAGCAAATACTAAATATAGTTACAGTTGCATCATTTGAAAGATTGAAAGCATTTCGAATAAAAATTAGCCCAATCCCTAAAGGTACACCAACAAATAGCATTAGTTTTATTCTATTTTTCCATTCATTTGTCATTAAAAAGCTCCATTCTGCCGCTTAGTATCGGCATAAAATTATAGTTTATTCGCTAAAACTATGTTACATTTATTTGGTTATTTTGTCAAGGCATTTTAATAATTATTCATCTTATAAACAAAAATACTTTATTTGTCATTTTTTATAAAACTTATTGATTTTTAATCTGATTATGGTATAATGAACATATTGATATTAACTTATGTTATATATCGTATTAGCTTATTGGTAAAATAAATTTTCTTTTTATGAAATTGAGGTAATTTTTATGAGAAAGCAATTATTAACTATACTTAAAAATGAAGTAAAACCGGCTGTTGGTTGTACAGAGCCAATCGCTGTAGCACTTGCTGGTGCAAAGGCTAGAGAGCTGCTAGGCGAAGAGCCAGTTAGTGTAAAGATAACTACAAGCAGTAATGTGTTTAAAAATGGCATGTGTGTTGGAATTCCAGGCACAGCAAGAGTTGGCCTAGCCCCTGCTGCTGCTTTAGGTATTATTGCTGGAGATGCTAGCAAAGGCTTGTCTGTTCTTGAAAATATAACCCCTGAGGGCAGCGAAAATGCAGAGGCTTTTCTAAATAAAAATATTATTGATATTGGATATATTAACAACACAGCTGGAGTGTATATAAAGCTAGTTTTAAAGGGTGCAAACTCAGAATCTGAAGTTGTAATCAATGAAAAGCATGATAACATTGTTTATTTGAGAGCTAATGAAAAGGTTCTATTAGACACTCCTATCGACAACAACAGCAATGCAAAAGAAAATATCTATGACTCACTAACTGTTAGAGAGCTTTATGACTACTGCCTAAGCTTCACTGAGGAGGAAATTGACTTCCTTTGGGATGGTGTTGAGATGAACACACAAATGGCTGAGCATGGACTAAACAACAAAGTTGGCGGACAGGTTGGTTTATCTATCGGCAAAGCAATTGACAGAGGCGATATGGCAAACAACTTCCATTCACAAGCTGTATTATGGACTGCCGCTGCTTCTGATGCGCGCATGTCTGGCGCTCAACTTCCTGTAATGAGTTCTAGTGGTAGTGGAAACCATGGCTTAACTGCTATTATCCCTATCGCTGTGTATGCAAGAATGCATAACACCCCTCGCCTTCATACATTAAGAGCATTAGCAATGAGCCATCTCTTAACATCATATATTAAGAGCTATACAGGAAGATTATCTGCTGTTTGTGGTTGTAGTGCTGCTGCTGCAACTGGAGCAACATTTGGTCTTGCTTATTTAATGGGACTTGGCTTTGCTTGCCAAACTAAGGCTGTTGAAATGATGATTGCAAGCGTTAGTGGTATGATTTGCGATGGTGCAAAGGCTGGATGTGCAGCAAAGCTTGCTATTTCAACATCTTCCGCTATTGAATGTTGTATGATGGCTAAAGGAATGTGCCAGCTGCCTTTATTCAATGGCATAGTTGGTTATACAGTTGAAGAGAGCATTAAAAATTTAGGTATTGTGTCTAGCAAGGGCATGGTTGAAACTGACAATGTCATACTTGAAGTTATGAACGAAATGAACAAAAAATCTTAAGGTATCATCTGTTTTGGCAGGCTACTCAAATGTAGCCTGTCATTTTTGTCAAATTTAAGTAAAATTCTTATTTATTATTAAGCAAATAAACAGAATTTTCCTAGCCGATTGACAAAAGAAATATTAGTATGATAGAATATGCCCTAGCAGAAAGGAGTTTTGAGTGGGTTTAAATCAGATGAGCTGTCATTATTGTTTAACAGTCAATATGACAACCAGCTTATTCTCATTGTTTATTTTACCATACCTTTGGGTTATAGCCCAAACCGTACTTGTGAAACAAATAAAGAGTATTAATAAGTAATTAGTTTACTACATAGACTCAAGATACCTATAATTGGATAAATAAAATTGCCAACATTTCTAAAATGGAAACATAATAAATAATACAAAACGGTAATGTTATCAAGTACAATTATTTTATTTTAAGGAGATTATTACTTTGAAAAAATTAATTGTATCACTACTAACTATCGCTTTAATGGCGACTACATTCTCTGGATGCACATCAGCAGAGGCATCATCCGAAACACCATCCGATCAGGTAACTGAAGCTTCTTCTACAGCTATCGCTGAGACTGAAGAGGTTGGTGGAAACTTCACAGACGAAATGAAAATCCCATATGAGGTTGACATGTCTGAATGGGGCGCTGACAGCGTTGAAAGACAAGGCGACCACCAAAATTCACCTTACTTTAACAACCTAGACTTCTATAACATGGAGTCTACTGACACATTAACTATTCTTCCAAACTTCAGAACACAACAACAAACTACTGAGTGGTCTTGTGGTGTTTCTGCAATTGTTATGGCACTAGATCATTTTGATGCTTTAGGCGAGCATAACGAAGAAACTCTTGCTAAAATGCGTTCAAACGAGCTAGCAGAAGAAGCAACTTCCCTAAAGGATGTTGTTGCTATCCTTGAAACTATTGAAGGCTATGAAGTAACAAGCACTTACAATTTCGAAGGTGATGCTGTTTATGAATATATGACTCTTGATAAAATTCAGGAGCTACTAAAAAACAACACTCCTATCCTTATGGCTTGGAACGATTGGGGCGGTCACTGGCAAGTAATTATCGGTTACGACAACATGGGAACTGAAACTTACCAAGACGACGTTATTATCGTTGCTGACTCATACGACACAACTGACCACAACCAAGATGGTTACGGAGTTTATCCAGCTGAACGTTTTTACTACAACTGGACTATGTACGACTTCTTCACTGCTAACTACGATATAGACGAGCGTGATATGCTATTTGCAACACTATCACCAGCTGCTTAGTATTTAGCTAAACTAAACTGCTCAAAACTTACTGTTATTTAAAAGACGACTATTGTTAAAGATAGCCGTCTTTTTTGTATATATAAATCTTTCAATAAATTGACATTTAAGCTTTGTTTTTGTAAGAATAATAAATTGGAATTATGCTAGCGATAAACAAGAATACAATAACTCCTATCGCAGCAACATTTCCTCCAAGCAATCCTTGAGGTGTTCCAGGAGATATTATTCCAAACACTTGAAGCACTATGCCAATAAGCCCTATAATTGAACCTCCAGCAACAAGACCTGAAGATAAGCTAATACCATTTGATACTCTTGCTTCCCTAGCTTCATTTGTGTTAGAAATTTTCTCTATAATAAATCTAACAATTGCGCCTAACAAAATAATGGAAGTTGTTGCGATTGGTAGATAAAATCCAATTGCAACTGTCATTACAGGCAAGCCTAGTAGGAATAGAACTAAACCTAATACAGCACCAACAATTATCATGTTCCAAGGAAGATTACCAGAAGTTATGCCTGTTGTTAATGTGGAAATTAAGTTAGCTTGTGGAAGTGCAAATGGAGCATTCTCAGTTATAGCTAGTTGAGGCGCTAAAAGCAGTATAACACCAATAACTGTAACTACACCAACTACTGTTGCTATAGCAAAAGTTTTGTCTACTTCTTTTTTATCTCCGCCAATAACAAAGTTTACTTTCTGTGTTTGAGTATATCCGCCAGCTGTTGCAATTGCAACAACTATAAATGTTCCAAATAATAATAACACCTTATTATCTGATGCGCCACTCCATCCCATTATTACAAATGATAATGTTAGAATAACCATAGAGGCGATTGTCATACCAGATACAGGCAGGTTTGAAGTTCCTATTGTACCAGTTAAACGTCCTGATACAATTACAAATAAAAATGATAGAACTAAGGATACAAAAGCGCCTAAAAAGCCTTGAACCATATTTCCTTCAGAAATGAAAAATCCAGCTGCAAATCCACCAATAGCACCAACTAAAAGTATAACCTTAGATAAGCCATCGCTATTAGCACCTGATGCGCCTTTCATAGTCGCTTTTAGTGATGTATAGATAGTTGGTAACAGCTTAATCGCACTAATGATACCGCCAGAAAGCATCATGCCAGCACCGATGTATTTAACATAGCTACCGCTTATCTCGCCAATACCCATTGCATTTATTGCGGTTGAAGGGTTGTTCCAGATAAACGCACTATCATGCGCTATCTCTGCAAAATAACCAATCAATGGCATTACAGCAAAGTTTGCAAAAATAGATCCAGCGAACATCATTAGAGATACATCCATTCCAACAATAAATCCTATACCTAGTAGTAATGGGTTTGCATCCATTTGGAACTGCCATTTATAGGTTTTCTCATTAACTAGACTAAAAACAGTATTGACTAAATTAAAAACTGATGAGGATAATGTTGTTACAATTCCTCCGATTACAAAGCCAATGCCCATAAATTTCATTGACTCCCCTGCTCCCTCAGAAGCAACAAGTGTTTCAGAAATTGCCATTGCTTCAGGATAGGCAAGGCTTCCATGTTCGTCTACAATTAAATAGTTATAAACTAAAGCTGATACACCAATACCGAATAATGTGCCTGCTGTTCCAACTAAAATTCCCTCTAGGAAGGTAAAGCTTGAACCTGCAAGTATAACCGCTGGCAGAACAAAGATGATACCACTAGCTATTGATTCGCCACCGCTAGACATGCCTTGAAGTATGTTTTTACCAAGCACACCCTTGTTTTTAGCAAATGCTGAGATCAAACCAGAACCAATTATGGAGCCTGGTATACCTGCTGCTACTGTCAGTCCTGATTTCATTCCTGAGTAAGTTGTTGAGGCAGCAAATAGAACCGCCAGTAAAATGCCCATTACAAGAACTATTGTATTTGAGCCTGCTTTCTTTTCGGATAAAAATGGTTTGTAGTCTTTACCAGACACACCACCATAGGCATCCTTTGATAGTTTGTTTTGCATTATTTTTCACTCCTTCTTAAATCTTAATTTATATTTACCATAGATGTTTTATTTATGTATGTAACTTTATCACAGAAAAATGCATTAAAAAAATTTAATATTATTATGCAAATTTATTATTAAATTATGTGACTTTATTACTGACTTTTATTTAAAAAAGTGTATAATAATGTTATAGAAGAAATTCTAAATTTAAAAAATATAAAATTGAAGGAGAACTTAATATGTCAGCAACAATTATTACAAAAGATAACTTTGAGGAAGAAGTTCTAAAATCAGAGAAAACTGTGCTTGTAGACTTTTGGGGAGAGGGTTGCCCTCCTTGTAAGGCTCTGCTTCCAATCATTGACGAACTAGCTTCAGAGGAAACTGAAGTTAAAATAAGCAAATGTAATGTTGGCGAAAATATGCCACTTGCAAGAAAGTTTGGCATTATGTCTATCCCAACACTTATCCTCTTTAAAGATGGCGAAATAGCAAATAAAACTATGGGATTTAAATCAAAAGAGGAACTTCTTGAGTTTATCAAGTAGATTAACCAATTAAATTGATTTGTGTTGCAAACAGTTAGGGCTTGCCTTTTTTAGAACTTTATTGCGAAAAGTGTTCTATAAAGGGCAAGGCTCATCTTGACAAATAACTAGTAGCTGTGTATAATATAATAGCTCTTTTATTAAAGAGTGTATATTGCCGAATTGTGTAACGGTAGCACGGCAGACTCTGACTCTGTTTGTCTGGGTTCGAATCCTAGTTCGGCAACCATATCAATACAACGAACGGCTAATGCCGTTCGTTTTTTTTTGTTTTTTGGAGGAAATTATGTTGTTAGATAAGCAAATTAAAGAGAGAGTGTCGTTATGGACTAAGCTTGCGAACTCTAATAAGCCTATTGTTATTTATGGCATGGGAGATGGCGCAGAAAAAATAATAAATGCAGCAAATACATACGGCATTAAAATAGCAGAAGTTTTTGCTAGCGATGAATTTGTTAGAGGACATTATTTCAAGGATTTCAAAGTTAAAAAACTAAGCGAAATTGAAGAGCAGTATGATGATTTTATAATTCTGCTTGCCTTTGCTGCTAATAGCCAAGCTATGATAGATACTATATTTCAGCTATCAAAAAAATACACTCTTTATGCCCCAGACCTACCTGTTACTGGATCTGAAGCTTTTACTTTTGAATACTATTTAGAAAATAAAGATAATTTCCAAAAAGCTTATGAGCTTATGGCAGACGATGATTCAAAAAAAGTGTTTAGCAACATTATCAATTTTAAAATTAGTGGCGATATAAACTATTTAGCAGAGCATTCTATTCCTGAAAATGATTTAATGGAGCTTGTTAATCTTACCGATAAAGAGCATTATCTAGATCTTGGAGCATATGATGGCGACACTATACGACAGCTTATTGAGATTTTTAAAGGATATTCTTCAATTGTTGCGCTAGAGCCCGACAAAAAAAACTTTAAAAAGCTGACTAAGTTTGTTGACAAGGAAAGCTTATCTAACATTACTATAATAAATAAAGCAAGCTATTCTGAAAATACACTCCTCCCCTTTTCTTCTGAGGGAAGCAGAAATTCAGCAATGAAAACTTCTGCTAGCTCTGATATTGAAGCTATTGCTTGCGACAGTATTGAGGAGTGCAAAAATACAACCTATATTAAAATGGATGTCGAGGGCGCTGAATACGAAACTATACTAGGCTGCAAAGGACTGATTGCTACTAATAAGCCTAAACTCAATGTTTCAGTTTATCATAAAAATGATGATTTATTTAAAATCCCTTTGCTTATAAATGAGCTTAACCCTAGTTATAAGTTTTATCTTCGCAAACATAGATATTTACCAGCTTGGGAAATAATTTTGTATTGTATATAATTATTGACAAAGCAAACCCTGTCATATATAATATTTAAGCTAGCAAATTTGTTTTGTTGGCTTAAATAATGCTAAGTTATGTAACGAATATAGCAAACAAAGAGAAAGCATTTGCGTTTTCTGCTTATGATAACGCAGTTAGAAGTGAAATAGATTTATTATAGGCTGGTGTAGCTTTATCAGCCCCAAAAATCAAGGCAGAATGGAGCATAATAATGTTAAATGTAGAGAATGTAACACATGGATATGGTGCAAGATGTATTTTACAAGATGCATCGTTTAGACTACTTCGTGGTGAACATATCGGTTTAGTTGGTGCAAATGGAGAAGGTAAATCAACCTTCCTAAACATCATCACAGGCAAACTACCTCCTGACGAAGGAACTGTTAGCTGGGGTAAACATGTTAGTGTTGGATATTTAGACCAGCACACTAACTTAACAAAAGGCAAGAGCATAAGGGATGTTCTTAGAGAGGCTTTCTCTCCTATGTATCTTTTAGAGCAAGAGATAATGTCTGCTTATGAAAAGATGGAAGAAGCTTCCGAAGAAGAAATGACTGCACTTCTAGCTGATGTTGGAGATATGCAAGATATATTAGATAGTAGCGGATTTTACTCAATTGATGCTAGAATTAGCGAGTATGCAGGCGGATTAGGCCTTGGTGAAATCGGGCTCGATAAAGATGTTTCTGAGCTTAGTGGAGGTCAACGAACAAAAGTTCTTCTTACTAAGCTTCTGCTTGAGAACCCAATGATACTAATTCTTGACGAGCCTACAAACTATCTTGATGAAAATCATATAAAGTGGCTGCAAAACTTCCTACAAAACTATGAAAATGCATTTATTTTAGTTTCTCACGATACTGAATTTTTAAATTCAGTTGTCAATGTTATTTATCATGTTGAAAATGCTATTCTAACTCGATACAAAGGCGATCACGATAACTTTATCAATATGTACAACATCAAAAAAAGACAACTTGAACAAGCATACGAAAAGCAACAAAAAGAAATTGCCGATCTTGAAGATTTTATCGCTAGAAATAAAGCAAGAGTTGCAACTACTAATATGGCAAAGAGCAGACAGAAAAAACTCGATAAGATGGATATTATAGAGCTTGCTAGGGAGAAGCCTAAGCCATCTTTTAAATTTGACTTTTCCAGAAGCTGCGGAAAGGCAGTTATTAGCGGAAACAATCTTGTTTTAGGATACGACTCCCCTCTTACAACTCCAATGAACTTTGTTGTTGAGAGAGGGCAAAAAATAGCTATTAAAGGCGTTAATGGACTTGGTAAATCGACACTATTAAAAACTATGCTTGGTCTAATAAAGCCTTTCTCTGGCGAGGTGGAACTAGATTATTATGCAGAGCCTTCCTATTTTGAGCAAGAGTATGTTGGTGGTTCTAAGACTACACTGCAAGAACTATGGGAAATGTACCCTTCAATGACTAATGCAGAGGTTCGTGGTGCGCTTGCAAAGTGCGGTCTTACTACAACTCATATCGAAAGCCAAGTTAAGGTTCTTAGTGGCGGAGAAAACGCAAAACTTAGATTATGTAAGCTAATGCTAACACCAATGAATCTGCTTGTGCTTGATGAGCCAACAAACCATCTTGACAACGATGCAAAAGATGAGCTTAAAAGAGCAATAGCAGAATTTAAAGGCACTGTCATAATAGTTAGCCATGACCCTTCGTTTTACCAAGAATTTATAACAGATGTTTGGAACTTAGAGGATATTACAACAAAAATAGTTTAATAATAAACACTAATAAAAATACGCCTTACTGCTAAAGTAAAGCGTATTTTTGTTAGCCTAATCGCTACTAATCAATCATTTCATGAAGAACCTTGCCAAGACGTTTTAAGCCTTCAACAATTCTATCTTCTGGCATGTTGGAGTAGTTAATTCTCATTGTGTTGTTCTTGTTGCTAGTTGGGAAGAAAGATCCGCCTGGTACAAAGGCAACATTTTGCTCGATGCTCTTTTTAAATACTTCTCTCGCATCTATTCCCTCTGGCAGTTCAACCCAAGTAAACAAACCACCGCTTGGTCTTGTAAATTTAACGCAAGCTGGGAAATGTTCTTCCATAGTCTTAACTGCTAAATCTCTACGATTTCTATAAACTTCAAGAATTCCAGCGATATGGTCATCAATTCCATACATCTCAAGGAATTTAGCAATCTCCATTTGAGCTAATGTATTGCATTGTAGGTCAGTTCCTTGCTTAACAATAGTATATTTACTTACTAGCTCTTTATCACCAATAATCCAGCCTAAGCGATAGCCTGGGCATAGAATTTTAGAGAAAGAACCTGTGAACAATACATTTCCAGCCTTATCAAAAGACTGAATGCTTGGTGGTCTTTCGCCCTCAAACCTTAAATCGCCATATGGGTTATCCTCAAGCACAAACACATTATATTTCTCTGCAAGCTCAGCTAATTTCTTTCTTCTCTCAACAGACCAAGTTTTGCCTGTTGGGTTTTGGAAATCAGGAATAGCATAGATAACTTTAACATTATTATTCTCTTTAAGCATTTTCTCTAGATCTTCCATTATCATGCCATCATCATCTGTTGGCACTTCTAGGAAATCGCATTCATATGCTTTAAAAGCACTTATTGCTGCAAGATATGTAGGGCTTTCACATAGAACTAAATCGCCCTTATCTAAAAACACTTTACCAGTAAGGTCAAGAGTTTGTTGAGAACCTTGAACTATTAAAACATTGTCTGCATCAAAGTTAAGGTTATAGTTTTTATTCATACGATTACAAACCCATTCTCTAAGCGGCTTATAACCTTCTGTTGTTGTGTATTGCAGGGCTACTCTGCCTTGCTCAGATAGCACTATTTGACTAACTTCTTTTAATTTTTCAACAGGGAAAAATTCTGGAGCAGGAAGACCACCAGCGAAGGAGATAATCTCTGGCTTTTGTGTTAATTTTAACATTTCTCTAATTTCAGATGCTTTTAGATTTGACATTCTGCTTGCAAGATTCAAATTCATTTAAATCACACTCCTATACAATTTTTTATTAAAGTTTCAGCTTTAACTAGCTAAAATCACAATAAAATATGGCATAATGCCAACATTTATTGCTAACATTATACCATATATTTTCAGATATTGTAAGATAAATATTAAAATAAATTTTAAACTCAAAGCAAAAACACCAGCTATTTATGCTTTCTCGACTTTAATCGTACCTCTTTCTCTCTTGTTGGCCTTTTTAAACTCATACATTCTTTCATCTGCAAGCTTAATAATATCAGCAAGCATCATTGTAGTTTGAGATGAAACCTCAACATAACCAAAGCTCATTGAAGTCACATATTCTTTATTATGATCCTTCGCTAAAGCTTCTATATCGGCAGAACATGTCATAATTTTATTTTTGAGCTTATAAGAATCAGAAAGTTCTCCGACAACTAAAAACTCATCTCCGCCTATTCTTGAAACAACATCACGAGAGAAGGCTGATAAAATAAACTGCGATACATAAGTAATATAAAAATCTCCCTCTGAATGTCCATGAGCATCGTTAACGTATTTTAGTCCGTCAATATCAATAAATAAGACAAAGAAATTTTTCTTTCTAAACAAAAAGTCATCAATTTTATTGTAAGCTATGCTCTTTGTCCATGTATGAGTTAGCGTATCACGATTAACCGCTTCCTCTAGCTCTTCAAGCTTTTCGCTTTCAGCTTTAATAACACCAGTCAGTTTTGTGTATTTTACAGCACTTTGCTGAAGCTGGGAAAAGATATAAACATATCCCATCAAAAACACGAAGAGTATAAATGAGAAAATCGCAGTTCTAATTTGTATGTAAGTTACTTCCATTGTGTTAACATCGCTATAAATTAAAGAAGCATTTATCATCATATTAGCATGAGAAAGCAAAAATGCTCCACAAGCAAAAATTAAATTCTTGTTATCAAGAAATAAAGCATAATTTTTCCCCTTTGTCATTAACATTCTTGTTCCTAAAATATATGGAACTGGTATTGCAAAATTCCAAAATGTGATTAAAAGCCTATTTTCTTGAGTTGAAATAATTTCTATTAAGCTTATTTCCATGCTTAAAGAAAAAAACGAAGCTACTAATAATCTAATGGCAAAGAAGTTAACTGCAAAACACATCACGCCAAACAAAGCTTTATAAACTGGTTGCTTATAGATAGTCATAAATTCAATCTGAACAACAATGACAAATACTAACATGAAAATTGTGGAGAAATACATCTCTTGATTAAATATGGGAACTAGCAAAAATGCATTAAATATACTAACAATTAGGACGTGACTAACCTCAGCTCTTTTGCAGCTAAATATAACCGATGCATAATCAAAAACAACAAAATTATAGGCAATAAAGCAAATAATTGTAATTAACCATATCATCATACTCTTTCCACCTTCTCATAGAAATTTCTCTTCTCCATCCTCATTAGCTCATCTGCAATTTCTACAATCTTGCTCCACTCAAAATCTAAAAGCTCATCTTCAACAAGCAAGCATCCCATATTGGCATTAATTAAATAAGGCGCTTTTGCATCTGCTCTTTTGATTTCTCTTTTAATTCTAGTTGTCACTTTATCTATACCAATCTGTTCAATGTCATTTAAAAGCAAGAAGAATTCATCTCCTCCAAAACGAGCTGGCAAGTCATATTCCCTAACCGTTTTCTTTAAAATATTAGACATTGTGAGAACATACTCATCACCTTGTTGATGACCATATGTATCATTAACATATTTAAGCGCCGTTAAATCTAAATAGATAACACCAAAAGGCTTTTTCTCGGACAAAAGCATCTCCATATTTTTTACAATAAACTCTTTATTATAAAGCCCTGTAAACTCATCTTTGGAAAGCTTGTCCTCCATCATAGAGCGCATATTGAAAATTCGCTTATATGAATCCTCTGCTTCATCGGACTTTCTCTTAAAGTAATGAAGCCTAACAATACTTAAAGTAAATAAGAAAATTAGATAGAATAGCAATGCACCAAATATCAAAGTCGACATGCTTAGCATAACTGTATATGGGGTTGCACCTATATTATAAATAAATATTGAATCGCTCGTTATATAAATAACTAAACAGATAGCTAAGAATGAGATAAACTCTGAATATATTTTAGTTGAGGAAACATTCTTTATCTCTTCAATTGGCATTAGCTTTTTGAATAAAAGCAAAATAGCTGTTAGAAGGAAGAATGACGAGAATAATACTCTAAAATATAATTCATGGTCAATCATATAAATATGCGGGTCTGTTTTGTTTAAATAACTATAGAACATAGTTGTTGAAACATGAATTGAGCTAATATGTAACAAGAACACCGAACTTCCAAACACTACCTGCCTCCAGGAGGAGTTTGAAAGCAACTTAAACTCTAACGATACAAGAATTAGTGCGATTATATATATATATTGTGAAAAATCTGAATTCAAAGAAATATCAACAAATATTCTAAGCTTAAAAATTGCAAATGCAACATATAAAAAGAAATTTGAATAGGATTTTTCTAATACCCTTGAAGCAAATTCTAAAGCTATTATATTGTAAATTACAAACATCATCCCGCCAGCTATCATCCACAAACTCACCATAATCTCACCTCCAAATACAAAATAGTAAATAATGACATATAAATAAAGGCATATATAGTAATTATAACATGTCATTTTGTTTTTGTATAGTAAAATATTGATAAAAAGTTAATATTTTTTCTTTTTCTATGAATTTTTTTGAATTATGTCAATTTTTTAAGAGGCAAAATAAAACGCCTTAATTAAAAGACATTTTTAAAATTATATTTTTATTTCCATAACTATTAAATCGGACGGCTCTTTAACAAAATTGTTATCAGCTAGAAACTCCTCCAGCTCTTTATTAGGGATAGGGAATGTGCATATTATTTTTGGTATCTTGTGTGAATAGGCATATCGCTTAATAAACTCTAAGCACTCATCCATATCACCAGCCATAAAGCCAATATGCATAGCCTTAAGATGTTGAAACCTAGCTCCACACATAACAATGCTTCCTGTTTGAGAGTTTTTAAACACTAAGCTGTCCATAGACATAGCAGATATGTTCTCTTCATTGAAGCGATAAAAAGTTCTGTTTAGCACAAAATGGCTACCAAACTTCTCCTTATGTGGCATTATGTCATTCATAGCAGTTATTGGATCGGTAAGCTCAAATGGGTACTGCTCGCCTGGCAGAAAGTTCTCTAATACATATCCCCTAAACTCCGCTACTTTCTCAAACCCATTTCTTTTGGCAAGCCCAGCACTAACAACATTATTTATCCCTGTGTACATAGCCATTGAGCTGTTACCAAATTCTCTTGCTTGCTCAAAATATCTCTCATAAATTCTCTTGCCAATGCCTCTTCCTTGATAATCTGGATCAACTCTTAGGGTTTCGAGCCATGCTGTGTTGTCAGGCAAAACAGTATACTTTCCTATTCCTCTTATATCCCCATCTACCTCAACGCAACTAAGCTCGCCTTTAGTAGACATAAAGTAGTCCCAAACATCACCTAAATAAGAAAAGCCTTTAATTGCAGACTTCTCTACCTCAACACATTTAACTAAATCCTTGTTCTCTGCTTTTCTTAATATCATTTTCCTGCTCCTTTATTTATAAGTGAAAACTAATACTTTGGTGTGGCTTAACTAAGACAAATGCTCATTTCATTCAGTAAGTAGCACTGTGTTCATTATCTTTTCAAATATTTCGTTCCGAATTTCTCTTTCAAAAAAGTAGAGAACTCAGAAATATTATCTACATCTATCTTTCTTATAACTAAACTACGTATCTCCGATCTATAAAAGAGATAATAACGCTTGCTTTCCACCACTTCAATAAATTGATTATATTCCATTTTTGCATACCCCTCTAGATTCTCAACTTGTGATACTAAAAAGTTATCATAAAATCTTATGTAGGATGCATTCCCCAAAGTATCTGTCTTGGAATTATGCACTTGCATTCTGCTATGCATTTCGACTTTTAATAACCAAGTCCCCATATAAACCAGAAAAAACAATACAGTTAAGATAGGGAGCAAAGCGAATGCCCTATGTTCCATAGAAGAATATGCTATAAGAGTAAATCCAAGGCTAAGCAAGAAACTAATACAAAAATATCGAAGCAAAGTATATGGTTTTTTAAAAAATTTCATAAATAATGATACATGTCTATGATCCTTTTGTTCCATTTCTGTTTTTATATAAAATTTTTCATCTTCCTCAATATTGATATTCTTAATGATTTTTTTCTCCATATATATCCTCTTTCTAATTATATAAAATTGTTTATAACCTCAAAAATAATCAATTCGAGATTATCATTCTTAGTCTTCTTAAAAGGGCAGACTATCCCTTATACAGTTCAATCCTCATAACCCTTGCATACCACCATATGTTTTCTTAAGAGCATTTATATCATTAATAACACTTAAAAAACAGGATTGGTCTGTAGGAATTTCAAAATGTAATATATTCTCAACATCTGACCGGCTTTTAAAAAATCCTTTGATGATAGCTCTTCCACCAGTTTCCATAGAAACAGTAAAAGTAAAATCATTCTCGTAAATGACTGTATACTCTGCACTACCCTTTAATGTATTATAGCATAATTTCAAGGCATCTGAAAAAGTGTATAATGCTCCAGTAGCTGAATAAACATCTTGTTTTTTGACCATGTAAACATCAGAAACAATCTCGAGAGTTCCCTTAAAAGTGTACCCTCCATTTATATCTGTTTGATTTGGAAAACCAATAAATTCATCTATTGTTAATTGTATTTTATTTTCATCATATCCATTTAATACAAAAGCATTCATTTTAAACACCTCCATCCTTATTATATAAATAATCTCCACTTCGCTGCGATTATTTAAGTGAAAAGGTAAAAGTGAATAGTGAAGAATGATGGTGTCGCTTTGCGACATTTTAAAT
>CAYJEV010000034.1:9092-16218 GCA_964369265.1 uncultured Oscillospiraceae bacterium | reverse complement strand
GCGTATAGAGTGATATCGCTTGTATAATCCATTGGGTCAAGCCCAGTAACTTGATCTCCACCAGTTTCAGCATCAAACCAACCAACAAATGTGCGTGCATCTGGATCTGGTGATGGATCATTAAGAGTAGTTGGGTCAGTTAGCGTTGTTGGGTTGTTATAATCAACATCACCACTAGGATTTATCACATAGGTAACCCTAATTTCTCTCCATGAAGCGGTTAGAGTTATAGGTCCTCCAACATCTTCTCTTGGTGTTGGTAAATGGACTTCGCCAACGTTAATAAAGCTACCATAACTTGTCGTCCATCCATTAAATACTAGCCCAGCTTGAGTTGTTGTTGGGAGGGTTAGTGGGTAAAGTGGATCGAAGTTATAGTAATGGTAGGTTGTGTCATACGTTCCAGTCAATGCTTGACCACCATTAACATCGTAAGTAATACCATGCTCTACTACCTCGAAGAAAGTGTATATATCTACTATATCGTTTGGATTTGGTAGTTGAGGAAGTTCTCTTACTTCAGTGGCATTGAGCTTATCTAAACTATCATACCACTTGCCATCATTAGTAAACCACTTACTTGCAGGTAAGTATTGTTGTTCCTCAAATGGGTACATAGTGCCTGGAGGAGGTGATAACTCTCTATTGTCAGTTTCGTATTGTTTTGAGTTTGCCGCTTCATTACCCATATCCACCCAAGTATAGAATGCAGTGAAACTCCAAGCTGTCCATCTAGGATATAGATCAATAACCCCAGTGTCAGAACCATTAGTTGTAATTGTAGTAACTAGGTTTCCACCTGTTGGATCATCATACCAACCTTCAAAATAATAACCTTGCTTTGCAGCTGGATATAATGTGAAAGTGTCTCCAGGGATATAGAATTCAGGATTTTGTATGCTGTTTTCTTCGCCAGCAACCTCATCTAAATTATAGTTTATTGAATATCCTGTTACCCAGTTAGCAACTAGCTTAACATCTGCTGGAGTGTCGCCAAATCCTGTTGGCATTCTTCCCTCGCCAATAGGTATTATATCTAAAGCTATAGTGTAGTCGCCTGTAGCTTCACCATACTTCCATGCTTCCCATCCTGCAAACACGCTATTTGGTTTTGTTGGAGTTGGTAGGTTTAGGACAGGTGCTGCAGGCGCAGGATTCCCCTGATGATCACCTTTTGGCTCAAATACATGATGATAATTGAATGTATTATCATATGCTGTTGTAGGTAAAGTACCACCATTAGCATCGTAGATAAGATCATACTCTATTGGGGTGAAGGTAGCAGTAATGACGATTGTGCCATCTCTTGGTGGTATTGGTAGTATGCTTATTGGGGTTTGTTCAAAAGTCATTTGATGGACTTCCTCCCAGCCCTCAAATATAAACCAACCAGCAGATTGGAGGTATAAATCACTAGAAAATGCTAGGTACTTGCTTTGACGTGGAGGAGTATCTATTCCTAGTGTGCGCTCTGCTTCTGTATCCTCAACTGTATAAGTATAGTCAGAAGCTCCATCTCTATTAACTCCGTCAAACCATGAATAGCCAACAGTATTTTCCACCACATACCATCTTGCATGTAGAGTTAAATTGCCTGTAGTTGATGTTGTAATATTTGCTATTTCAGAGCCTGTATCGAAAGTAGGAGAAGTGTACCAACCTAGAAAGTTATAACCTACTCTTATAGGGTTATGGAAAGTGAAAGTGGTTGTACCAGATGCGTATGAAGTTATGTTGGACGGAGAATTTGTTCCGCCATTTAGTACATATGTGATGGAAGAGCCACCAACCCATTTCGCATAAATATTAATATGGTCATAGCTTCCGGTTGGTACTGAAGTTATTTCAGTGCCAGCATCAAAACTTTGAGTTGTGTACCAACCATCAAATCTAAATCCTGTTCTTGTTGGTATTTCAAGCGTGGTAGTTGGCGACTCAACATTGAAGTTTTCCGTTTTGTTAGGAATGGATGGATCGCCATAAAAATAATTTAAGTTGTATGAGTTTATTTCCCAAGCTGCATATAAGGTTGTATCTGCAGTCACTGGAATATCAAAATCGAAGACAGCATCATGATGTCCTGGAATGCTCAAATCAGGGTTAGGAATAGTAAACCAATCTATAAAGCTATATCCATTTCTTGTTGGGTCTGGCGGACGTGTTACTAAGCCGTCATTAGGGATAGTGTAGTCGTGGTTGTATCCAGCATTACCATAATGCACAAATTTTATTTCATGCTCTGTATTGGCTGGAGGGTCGTTATCCTCTTCGCCTCGATTATCTTCAGAAGAGCTTAAAGAAGAACTAGAGGCTGCAACAGAGCTTGAAGAGCTTGTCTGAAGGCTAGAAGAAGCTTCGCTTGAGTTTATAACTATGCTAGAGCTTTCAGGCGGAGGAATAACCTCGCTAGAACTCACAGGCTCGCTCGACACAGCGCTTTGGCTAGAGCTGTCAATAGGCGGTGGCGGAGGATCTTGATCAGAAGAGTTTTCTTCTCTTGGTGGAGGGTCTGGCTCATTAGGTTTGTCGTCTGTTGTGAGCAGTTTTTCAATAAACTCATCGACACTTAGTTGCTCACGAGGAAGGTCATTGAGGGTCACATCAGCATTTTTAAAAAAGCTCTCAACTCTCTCAGCTAAATTGGGGAATATCGCCCCAGCACTAGCAACAGCAATAGCTGCAACTAACGCAATTGAAGCAACATTGGTGCTGACAACCTGCATGACCAGCTTTTTAGTAACGTTGGAATTTTTCTTGCTTTTATTCGCTGTTTTTCTTTTTGGTGGGGATGCGTTTCTCACCCAGTCATAAATTTCAGGGACTGCAAGAAATTCTGGTGGTGGTGTTCCATTTTCTGGCTCAAAATTTATTTCTTTAGCGCCGCCAAGCAACGATTCGTTATGTGTGTTGTCGCCTGTCAGCTTAATTTTTGGTCTTTTAGCCATAAATTTCCTCCTTCTGGTAAAGTAGTATATATAGTCCATTTTAATACAAATTTAAAAGAAAAACAAGTAAATTTTATATATTTATGATGGAAAATATAAAGTTTTGTCGAAAAGCCTTAGGATTTGCAAAATTTGTTAATTTGTGTTAGTATATTTGTAGCATTAGTAAAACACATATAATAAAATAGGTATTAAAAGCGAGGTATAATGGTGAATATAGAAGCAGATATAAAGCAGCGTATACATGCGATAAAAGAAATATATTATAAAATTGATAGCATAATAAATCAAATCCCAGACGTAATCCCAGATAAAGTAAAGGCGCTTTTGAGAGATGCCATTCTTGGCGATAAAGAGCTAAAGGAACTAATGGAGGGAATAGATAAACAGCGACCTCCTCGTCTGCTTTTAGTTGGTAGAACAGGAGTTGGAAAAAGCAGCTTAATAAATGCTTTTGCTGGGGCATATTTGGCTCAAGTAAGCGATGTAGAAAGCTGCACTGCTGGCGTTTCGACATATAAATGCATGGACAATGACAGAGTCTTAATGGAGATAATGGACTCAAGGGGAACTTCTGAATCTGAAAAGCTTAGTAACGATAAATCGGCAGAAGAGCAACTAATAGAAGAGCTGACTAAGTTTGTTCCTGATGTTGTGTTGTTTTTAGTGCCAGCAACCTCGAGGGATAATGTTAATCGTGACGCGCTATTATTGAAGCAACTATGCAAGCACTACTATTCAGAAAACTATATGGAGCTTCCTGTTATAGTTGTTGTGAACAAGGTTGATGAAGTTCCGCCAACTAGGGCGAAAACCCCTGCTGAATATCCAGCTAAAAAGCTAGAAACAATTGAGGCGATAAGGCAAAGATATAAAAGCTTCCTTGCTGAAAGCGGGCTGAAACTGCAAAACATTATCGAAGTATCATCTTTGATTGACTGGTGCGATAGTGAGGGGAATGAAGTTAGCGCAATTGATATTGAATGCATGCTGCCAAAAGAGGTGAGGGAGCTTCAAATTTTCTTTGATGGAAGATATAAAATAAATGAGCTACACACAGTAATGGAAGACGCAATTAAAGATGCAAATGCGGTTATGGGACTAAGGATGGCTTTTAAGCTTGATGAGGTTATGAGAAAGATAGCAAAAACAATAATAAATTCTTTCTCAACAATATCCTCAACAGTTTCTTTAACGCCAATCCCAATTGCAGACATGTATATTTTATTGTCGCTTCAATCAATAATGGTGGCGATGATAGCTGCTCTTAGTGGCAGAGAAGTTAGCATGAAGACAGCGAGGGAGTTTTTGTTTAGTCTTGGTGGTGTTGGAGGGGCTGGAATGATGTTCAGGCTAGCTGCTCATCAATTAACTAAGCTTGGCAACGGCATTTTCCCAGGCTCTGGCTCTGCGATTAGCGCTAGTATTGCCTTCGCAGGAACTCAGGCGATGGGAAACGCTGCTTTGGCTTATTATATAGATGGCAAGGACATTAAAGAGGCGGCAAAGGTATTTAAAGAGTCTACTAAAAAAGCAAGGGCGAAAGAAAAAGAACTAAAGGGATAAAATATGGAGGAGTATGCTATGTTTGGTCGAGAAAAAGCTGTTATCTATATGAAAGAGATAATGGAGGGTTTTAATTCTATTGGAGTGCTTGAAGGAAATAGTGCTAATAGGCTTGGGTTTTCATCTGTTGAAGATGAGATGCATAATAGGTTTATTAAGTATGGTGAAGAACTTGGATGCCGTAGTTATATTGATGAGGTTGGGAACAGTTTTTTAGCATTTGACAACGAAGAAGAGTATATCTTGATGGGCTCTCATCTAGACTCTGTGGTTGATGGAGGGAGATATGATGGGCCTGCTGGTGTGATGGCTGGCTTACTACTACTAAAATACATTAAGGAGCAAAACCTAAATATACCTTTGAGAGTTGTTGCATTTAGATGCGAGGAAAGCAGTAACTTTGGGTGCTGTACAATTGGTAGCGGGCTAATAACTGGGGAGGAGTTTAAAGTATCTCTTCCAGACCTTACTTCTTTAAATGGCGAGAAACTTTCTGATATATTTGCAAAAAAAGGCTTTAGCTTTACACCAAAACGAATTTCAGGGGTTAAAGAATATTTAGAGCTTCATATTGAGCAGGCAAGAACGCTTGAAGATGCTGGCATAACTCTTGGTATAGTCGATAATATAGCTGGCCCTAGACGACTTGCAGTTACCATAAACGGCATGGCAGAACATTCAGGTGCAACTCCAATGCCTCTTCGTCATGATGCGATGTGTGCGGCAGCAGAGATTATTTTAGCTGTGGAAAAGGCTGGATTTTGCGAGGTGAATAGCGGTTCTGTTGCAACAGTAGGACTAGTCAGAAACCACCCTAATGTTATGAATGTTGTGCCTGGAGAATGTTATTTAGGTGTCGATTTAAGAGGTACAGACATTAAAAGCATTGATAGAATGGAGCTTTTAGTCAGAGAAGCAGTTGAGGAAATTATTAAAAGGCGAAAGGTGAGCATTGAGGTTAAAAATATTGGTGGTGTTCCGCCAGTTGCGCTGTCAAAGAGAATTGCCGATAGCCTTGAAGCTTCTGCGAAGAGATGTGGCATATCAGCTAAACGTATGCCTAGCGGTGCAACTCACGACTGCGCAACCTTTGCTGATATCTGCGATACAGGCTTAGTGTTCATTCCTTGTTTAAAAGGAATTAGCCACAATCCTTTAGAGGATTGCAAAGCTGAAGATATTGTAATGGGTGCTGAGGTAATGTTAGAATATTTAAAGTCAAATCAATAAAAATTGCAAATAAAATAGGAGCGAACTTTTAGCAGTTCGCTCCTGTTTTTTGAAGTTTTTTAACTGGTATCAACAACAATATTAATCTAACATATAAGTTTCTGAAGCTCTTAGTGTATTTTGATTATTAGTGCCGTCTTCTTTTAACACAAAGCTTCCAACAAGTTGTTTTAGCATTTGTGCCTGTCCTGATAATTGCTCACTAGCAGCAGCGCTTTCCTCGGAAGTTGCGGAGTTTGTGTTAACAACTGAAGCAATTCTTTCAATGCTAGAGTTAATTTCAACTATCGATTCTGATTGATGTTTTGAGGATACACTAATATCCTTAATTGCATTGCTAACAACAGTTGCACCAGCTATAACATCGTTTATAGAGCTTGAAGTTTCAGTTGCAATTGTATTTCCGTCATTAACAACAGCGACAGTTTCTTCAATTAAGGTTGTGATATCCTTAGCAGATTGAGCAGATCTTGTTGCAAGAGTTCTAACCTCGTCTGCAACAACAGCAAATCCCTTGCCGGCAGAACCAGCTCTTGCAGCCTCAACAGCAGCATTTAGAGAAAGGATGTTAGTTTGGAATGCGATATCGTCAATAACTTTAATTATCTTGCTAATTTCTTTAGATTTTGAATCAATATTCTGCATTGCAACCATCATTTGTTGCATTTGCTCAACAGTTTTATTAAGAGCTATGTAGGAAGTATCATTTGCTTTGTTAGCATCTTGGGACTGAGAAGCAGTGTTTGAAATGGTCTTTGAAATATCTTCTATAGCACGAGCAAGCTCATCAATAGAAGCTGCCTGCTCAGTAGCACCTTCTGCAAGGGACTGGGAGCTAACTGATACTTGAACTGCACCAGAGTTAACTTCAATTGCAGCATTATCAATATGTCTTAATGTTGTTGACATATTAAGAACTAAATCATACATTGAAGATAGAAGAGGCGCAAATCCGCCAACATAGAAATCTGAACAGCTTGAATCGATATTAAAGTTGCCCTTAGACATAGATTCAATCCCTGTACATAAATCTGGAATTAGTGTGGATAGGGTATCGGCAATTTGTTTTGTGGAATTTATTAGTTTTCCTGTTTCATCTTTTGAGTTGATGTTTGGTACTGGAGAGGTGAAATCGCCTTCAGCTAGCAGTGCAAGCCTTTCTGCACATTGAGAAACTGGCTTTGCGATTTTATTTGAAAGTATTGTAATGACAATGCTTGAAATTATAATAACAGCAATCATCACCCCAACTGCACCAGTTATGCTTGTGAATAATGCAGATAGGAACTCATCTTCAACAGCAGTTATATATATACCCCAGCCATTTGTGCCCTCAATTGGGTTATATGCAGCAACTTGAGTGATGCCAGCATAGCTATATTCAG
>CAYJEV010000034.1:0-8992 GCA_964369265.1 uncultured Oscillospiraceae bacterium | reverse complement strand
CTGCTTAGAATAAGCAGTCCTCCTGTGATAGAAATCCCAATAATAACTAGGGATAACATTGAAACTAGAATACGACTTTTAATTGTTTTCATACATTTTCCTCTCTGTCCAATAGACATAAAACTAAAGCGGCTAAAAGCTATTTATGCACTAATATAGTGAAGTTTTACTATATATAGTAATAGTTGTATTATAATACAAAAAATCGAATTATGCAATAGTTTATACATAATTATTCTTTTTTTTATGCAATATTTAGAAAATAAAGGGCTTTGATAAATTAAAAACAAATATCGAGGTGAAGTTATCATTGAAAGTTATTGCTGAAAATAATATAATCGATAAAAGTGAATAATTTGTTTATAAGCATCTTGTTAGTGGTAAATAAATATGCTATACTATAATGTACGAATTAAAATCTAAGCTTTTGCTAGATTAAATGAAGAATATCTGCATATACTTTAAATGTTCACTAAAAGAGTCCTAGAACATTCAGGAGGAAAAAATGCAGATATTTAGCCAAAGAAAAGATGATGAAGAGAAGCCAGAGAAAACGACAAATAAGCAAGAAGAAGTAAATCAGCTTGCCGAAAATGAAAAGCCTGGCATTGTAACAAATGAGCCAAACCCTATTTATTGCCTAACTATAATAGGGCAGATTGAGGGGCATTATACGCTTTCAGATCAGACAAAAACAACAAAATATGAGCATGTAATTCCAATGCTTGTTGAAGCAGAACAAGATCCTAACATCAAAGGCTTGCTGGTTATATTAAACACAGTTGGCGGAGATGTTGAGGCTGGTCTTGCAATTGCGGAGCTTATAGCTGGAATGAGCAAGCCTAGTGTTTCTTTGGTGCTTGGCGGCGGGCATAGTATAGGAGTTCCGCTTTCTTGCAGCACAAAGCGCTCTTTTATAGTGCCAAGCGCAACAATGACAATACACCCTGTTAGAATGAATGGAATGGTGCTTGGAGTTCCTCAAACTCTTGCTTATTTTGAAAGAATGCAGGAGAGGATATCAAAATTCGTTGTTGCTAATTCTAATGTATCTGCCCCAAGGTTTAAAAGCTTGATGATGAATACAGACGAATTAGTTTTGGATGTTGGAACTATTGTTGATGGAGAAACAGCTGTTAAAGAAGGCTTAATTGATCATTTAGGCGGGCTTGAAGAAGCGATACTATCCCTTAAGCAGCTAATTGAAGATGAATCAAAATAACAACTAAATAGATTATAATTCAAGATATAAATCGTCCATTTGTTCGGTTGTCGCAAAGCGACGAGAGCAAGGACATCAAAATCGCCTCTGCGAGGAATATGAATAAACGGAACGCAAATGACTAAAGGTGAAAGGTGAAATACCAAAGTTGCTTGTTAAAGCTGACTGCAAGTCGTTTAAAATGTCGCAAAGCGACACCACCATTTTTCATTTTTCACTTTTAACTATTCACTAAGATAATCGAAACGTAGTGGAGATTATTTATATCTTGAAATTACATAAAGAATATGGAGAACTACATATATGACAATATTAGAAGCAATATTGCAAGGCTTAATACAAGGTTTTACAGAATTTTTGCCTGTTTCAAGCTCAGGACACCTTTCAGTGTTTCAGTACCTTAGTGGAAACAGCTCAGAGGAGGCGGCTTTGTTCTCGCTTTTTCTGCATGCTGGTACATTGATAGCAGTTTTTGTGGCTTTTTGGAAGGACATAGCCTCTTTGATTGTTGAGGTGCTGTTATCAATTAGAGATATTTTTGCAGGCAAGCTTAATGTAAGGCATTTAAACGCCTCACAAAGAATGATACTCTTAATTTTCATAGGCTTGTTGCCTCTATCCTCAGCACTCTTTTTATCCGATTATTATACTATGGTATCATCGGATAACAGCATATTATTAGAGGGATTATGCTTTTTAATAACAGCAGTGGCTCTGTTTATTGCTGATAAAACCCCAAATGGAAGATATACGCAGCTTGACACACCTTTATGGGTAGCGTTTGCTGTTGGAGTTGCTCAAGCAATCGCTCCTCTTCCTGGAATTTCACGCTCTGGTTCAACTCTTGCCATTGCTCTCTTGCTTGGAATGAGAATGAATTTTGCAGTTACCTATTCGTTCCTTCTTGGAATACCAGCGATTTTAGGGGCAATTCTTCTAGATTTTGCCGATGTTATGGCACTTAGTGAGTCATTTGATGTTGTGATGATGTCAGTTGCATTTATGACAGCAGCTATTTCAGGTCTATGTTCAATATTCTTAATTAAGCTAATAGCACAAAATAAAAAACTAAAGATATTTTCAGCATACTTAGTCGTATTTGGAGGCTTTGTCTTGTTCACAGCTTTCTACGACCCAGCTAATGGATACCCAATAAGAAATTTCTTCACTAACCTAATTGGTGGATAAAAATAAATAAAAAGGAATGGTCATTTTATGGCAACAAACAGGAATACTAAAAAAACAACGACATCTAAAACATCAAATAAAACTTCAAAGCCAGCGGCAAAAAAAACAAAAGAGAGTTCAGTTCAAAACACACAGCTCGCATCATTAGTGCTATTCTTTTCAGGCGTGCTAGTAACATTGCTTGCAGTTGTTAAGGGGACTAGCGGATGGCTATTTTTACATAATATAGTTATGGGGCTTGCGGGGCTTTGTGGCTTTCTGCTCGGACCTGTTATGATAGCTGTGGCGGTTATGGTAAGCTTTGGAAAGCTTGAAAAAAGCAGAACAAGGCTAGTGCTAGTGCTTCTATGGTTCTTTATGCTTTCGGCTGTGTTAACTCTATTTAGACCAGAGATAAGTGCAGAGCTTAACTTTTTTGAAACAATATCCCATGTATACAAAGAAGGAACAGAGCTACATGGAGGCGGTGTGTTCTCCTTAATATTATACTATCCATTGTCTATGCTTGGTGTTGTTGGGGCGAGAATAACTTCTGTGCTATTGTTAATAGTTTTTACCATGATAATAACAGGCACATCTCTTCATCAGCTGTTACACACAGCTAAGAAGCCAATAGACAAGGTTGTTGAAAAAACAAACGAGATGTCTATGAAGATGGAAAGCAGAGCTGAACAAAGGGCAGAAACTAGGCAATTAAACTTAAATACTGCTAAAAAAGCAGATACATCTAAAAAACTTGAAGAAAGCAAAAATGAGCTATTAAAAGCAGCAGGTATATCTGTTGGCGACAAAAAAGCAAAGCCAGAGGAAAAAGCTATAGAAGCGCCTAAAGAAGCAGTTAGTGATAGTATGCCATTTGATCCATCAACTATAGCCCCAACTGTACAGGCTGTTAAGAATAGCAAGAAGGCTGTTATTGATGAAGAACAGCAAACTGCCGAGATAGACGGCATTATTCAGCGACTTGCAACTGAAAATATGGCGCAGCTTGATTTCAGCGAAAAGGTAGAGCCAATAGCTGAGGAAAATACTGTACAAGAGGAACAACTAGCTGAAAAGGAACAGGCTGTACCATCTTCTGAGGTTGAAATGCCACAACCACAAGTTGAATACATCATGCCTTCCCTTGATTTATTAAATAATCCTCCAATGCAAGACAACGCCCAGCCAGTGGACGAGCTAAAGCAAAATGCTCAGCTATTAGTCGATACGCTAATGAGCTTTGGAGTATCAACTAGAATAATTGATATAAGCAGAGGACCAGCTGTTACAAGATATGAGCTTCAACCAGCTGCTGGTGTTAAGATTAGCAAGATAACAAACCTTGCTGATGATATTGCGTTAAACCTAGCTGCTGCTGGAGTTAGAATAGAAGCTCCTATACCAAATAAGGCGGCTGTTGGTATTGAGATACCAAACAAAAAAGTATCCCCAGTTTTCATTAAAGAGGTTATTGACTCAAATGAGTTTAATGACAGCGCTAGCAAGGTAACTGTTGCTTTTGGTAGGGATATTGCTGGCAACATAACTGTTGCAAACATTGCTAAAATGCCTCATGTACTTATCGCTGGTTCAACAGGCTCTGGTAAGTCTGTGTGTATTAACTCTTTAATTATGTCCATTCTTTATAAGGCAAAGCCAACAGAGGTTAAGCTTCTTATGATAGACCCGAAGGTTGTTGAGCTTGGAATATATAACGGGCTTCCTCACTTATTAGTACCAGTTGTAACAGATCCTAAAAAGGCTGCTGGTGCTTTAGGCTGGGCGGTTAGCGAAATGCTAACACGTTATAAACTTTTTGCTTCTCATTCAGTTAGGGATATATCTGGATTTAATGCAATGTGTGATGAGAACCCTAGCATAACAAAAATGCCGCACATTGTTATAATTATAGACGAGCTTTCTGACTTAATGATGGCTTCTCCTAATGAAGTTGAGGATTATATTTGTCGTTTGGCGCAGATGGCGAGAGCAGCAGGAATGCATTTAGTTATAGCAACTCAAAGACCATCTGTCGATGTTATAACAGGCACAATCAAGGCTAACATTCCTTCGAGAGTTGCTTTTGCTGTATCTTCTCAAATTGACTCAAGAACAATTCTTGATATGGGAGGAGCAGAGAAACTTCTTGGTATGGGAGATATGCTGTTTTATCCAACAGGCATGGCAAAGCCTCTTAGAGTTCAGGGCTGTTATGTGACTGAAAAAGAGATCGAGAGAGTTGTTGACTTTATTAAGGATAACGCAAACAGCCAGTATGACGAGGGAGTTATTGAAGAGATTGAAAAGCAAGCTGCCGCAGCTGCAACAAAAGCTTCTAGTGGGTCTAGTGGCGAAGGCGGAGGCTTTGATAGTGCAGACGAAGAGCTAATCGATTCTGCCATCTCATACATAATTGATGCTGGCAACGCTTCAACTTCAATGCTACAAAGAAAGCTTAAGCTTGGATATGCTAGAGCGGCAAGGATAATAGATGAGCTTGAAGCTAGAGGGATTGTAGGACCATTTGAAGGAGCAAAGCCGAGATCTGTTCTTATAACAAGAGAACGATATTTGCAGATGAAATTAAACAAAGAGCAGGAATAAACTGTTTATTTACTTAAGTGGTTGTGAGGAAAACTTCTTAGTTTTATCTTATTGCAACCACTTTTTTGAAAGGAATGATTAAAATTAAAGATTTTTTACCAATAAATAAAAAAGAAATGGAAAAACGTGGATGGAGCGAGGTGGACTTTGTTTGTGTAACAGGCGATGCCTATGTCGATCACCCAAGCTTTGGTATAGCGATTATTTCAAGGCTTCTTGAAAGCATGGGATTTAAGGTTGCTATCCTATCCCAGCCAAATCATAAAAATGTTAGCTCAATAAAGGAGTTTGGCAGGCCAAAGCTAGGCTTTATGATAACATCAGGCAATATAGACTCAATGGTGCTTAACTACACAGCAGCTGGAAAAAGACGTTCCGATGATAGTTATAGTGCAGGAAATGTTGCGACAAGGCCAGACAGAGCTGTTAATGTCTATTCAAAAATGGCTAAAGAAGCCTATCCTGACTGCCCTGTTATAATTGGAGGGCTTGAGGCTTCTCTTAGAAGGTTTGCTCATTATGACTACTGGACAGACAGCGTTTTGCCTTCTACATTGCTACAAACAGGCGCTGATATACTAAGCTACGGAATGGGCGAACACCAAACCAGAGAAATTGCCTCAAGGCTTGCTGATGGCGAGGATGTTAAGTACATAACTGATGTTAAGGGGACTTGTGTTTTTGTTGAAAACCCTGAAAGCATACCATATAGAACTATAACAATGCCTTCTTTTGAAAATGTTCGTGATAATAAGAATGATTATTTAAGGGCATTTAAAATGCAAAATGACAATCAAGACTTTGTTTATGGCAAGCCGCTTCTTCAAAAACATGAGGGCAGATATTTAATTCAAAACCCTCCATCACCTCCACTAACCACAGAGGAAATGGATGAAATATTTGAGCTTCCATATATGAGGTATTATCATCCTAGCTATGAGAGCAAGGGTGGAGTAAAGGCGATTGAAGAGGTAGAGTTTTCAATAATGCATAACAGAGGCTGCTTTGGATATTGCAATTTCTGCGCTATTGCTGGCCATCAAGGCAGACAGATAGCTGTGCGTTCAAAAGAGTCTATCATTAGAGAAGCTAAAGGATTTTTAAGCAATCCTAGATTTAAGGGGTATATACATGATGTTGGCGGACCGACTGCTAATTTTAGAGCGCCATCTTGCAAAAAGCAAGAAACAGAGGGAATGTGTAAGGACAGGAAATGCATAGGGCATAAGCCTTGCCCAGCCTTGATAGTCGACCACACAGAGTATCTTGATATACTAAGAAGCCTTAGAAATATTAAAGGCATAAAAAAGGTGTTTGTACGTTCTGGGCTTAGGTTTGATTATATGTTGCTTGATAAGAATGAGGAGTTCTTCAAAGAGCTTATTGAACATCATATAAGTGGACAACTAAAGGTTGCGCCTGAGCATTGTTCAGATAATGTGCTTAGTAGTATGGGTAAGCCTCCTGTTGAGGCATATAATAAATTTGTAAAGCGATTTAAAGAGCTTACAAAACAAGCAGGTAAAGAGCAATATATTGTGCCTTATTTAATGTCTTCTCATCCAGGTTCAACTTTAAAAGATGCTTTAGAGCTTTCTTTATTTTTAAAGAAAAACAAAATGCGCCCAGAGCAAGTTCAGGACTTTTATCCAACTCCAGGAAGCATAGCAACTTGTATGTTCCATACAGGGATTGACCCAACCACAAATAAAGAAATCTATGTGCCAAAAACAGCAGAGGAAAAGAAAAAGCAAAGGGCTATGCTTCAGTATTTCAAGCCTGAAAATAGGCGAGTGGTAATAGATACTTTGATTAAGGTTAAGCGAGAGGATTTAATAGGAAATACATCAGAACATTTAATCGCTCCAGACAAAGAGTATCTTGAATATAAGGCAAAAAAGAATGCTAATAACAAAGGGCAAGCAGCAAAAGGCAGATACTCAAATGCAAAAGGAAAAAATAGCAATATAAAAGGCAAGGGAAATCGAAAGAATGGCAAGAAATAAACTGCAAAATAATCTAAGAAAACGTGTTGAAAAAGAGGCTAAATCTGTTGCAAATGGCAAAGGAATTTCCTCGTTTGGGGCGCTGGTAATAATAATCTTAATGCTGTTATTATATAATGGCGATATATTAAGCTTTTTAGAGCCAGCAACTGAGGTTTTTATACCAGCAGAGGGAGAGCTTGTATACCATGTTATTGATGTTGGGCAGGGAGATGCGACCTTTGTTAAAACGCCATCAATGAGCCTTCTTATTGATGGTGGCGACAATGGCGAAGGGCAGACAGTGCTTAATTATTTAGATAGCATTGGCGTAACTGAGCTAGATGCAATAGTCGCAACTCATCCGCACGCTGATCATATTGGCGGTTTAGTTGAGGTTATGGAAGAAATTCCTGTCAAGGAAGTTTATATGCCAGACTTACCAATCGATTTAATACCGACCTCCCAAACTTTTGAGAACTTTTTAGATGTTATTGATCAAAAAGGCATAGAGGCTTATCTTGTAACGAGCGAGATGGTGTTAAACTTTAGTGATGTATCTGCAAGAGTGTTGCCAGTAGAAGGCGAAATTGCCGATTTAAACGCTGTTTCTTTAGTGACAAAAATATCTTTAGGTGAAGTTGACTTTTTATCAACAGGCGATATGGAGGCAGAGGGGGAAAGCGAGTTGTTATATGACAGCGAGCTTACAAACTATGAAGTTCTTAAATTAGGTCATCATGGCTCAGATACCTCCTCAACACAAGAGTTTTTAAATCATGTCAACCCGAGTTCAGCCTTCATTACTGTTGGAATTGACAATAGATATGGTCATCCACATGATGGAGCATTAAGAAGGATTAGAGAGATAACAGATATAATTCCTCGTACAGATTTTGATGGCAGCTTTTACTATTCAACAGATGGCTCTTCGCTTAACTTACATATAGGGGATGTAGTTACAGCTGTTGAAGTGAAGTAATTGTATTTGGATTGTTGATGACATTTAAAGCATCATATTAAAGGGGAAAATTGATGAAGGTTTACGGCAGTGTTGATAGAATAGAACAGGACACTATAATAATAGAAACAGAAAATGGTGTTGTTGAATATAGCAAATCCATGATTTTAAATGCAAAAGAGGGCGATATTGTAGTGATAGACAATGATGGTAAGCTATATATTGACGAAGATGAAACCAATAAAAGGCGTTTAAAAATGCTGGAAAAATTCAAAAAACTTGCCTCTAAATAATTAAAGTCGAAGAGTGTGTAAAACATTCTTCGACTTTTGCTATTTTTAATATTCAGTTTTAGTTGGGTACTTCTTTTTGGAAGTTTTCTTTTTTGAAGATTTCGCTTTTTCATCCTCGACAGCGAAAAATTTGCGATGTAGCAAATGAAGTATAACAGCGAGGATAGCAGATGTGATGCTAAACTTTAGTGAAAATGAAGTGTAGTCATTTGTAAATTCTATATATTCTTTTGTAGTTAAAAGCTCTGTTAGTATAACTTCATCATTATAAAGCAGTATAGTTCTATTAACTATTGGAGATTCTTTGCTAAAAGCTTCTGCTTCCTCAATCTCAAAAAAGTCTTGCTCATATTTATAAGTATTGTCATCAACAGTGGCTACATAGTAACAGCGATAAGCTATATACTTGCTAGTGGCGCGATAACCGCTATTTTTCTTTTCAACTTCAGCAATTTCTTCAAACCCAAAGCTATGATTTCCCAAGTTAATATAGTTGCTTTCTAAGCTTTTTTCGTCTTGATCAATAATCTCCATAACAAAAAAGATAAATAAAGATACAGCTATAATTGTACAGCAAATCCTAACAGTATACACTAAAATACCTAATAAAGCATGAATAACATTAAATATTTCTTTCAAATGAAACCTCCTTTATGTCAATAAATTGCCTATGAGAAAGTCAAATATAAGACTAAAAACTAATAGTGAAAAGTGAAGAATGAAAAGTGAAAAGTTAATGTATCACTTCGTGATGGAT
>CAYJEV010000033.1:0-16413 GCA_964369265.1 uncultured Oscillospiraceae bacterium | reverse complement strand
TTCACTTTTACCTATTCACTTAAATAATCGTAGCATAGTGGAGATTATTTATATTGTGTAAACACTGGAGAAACCCAAGCTCTGTTACCATCCTTTAAAAATACTTTTATGTAGTAGCAAGAATTGCCTTTAATGAAGTTTTCATCAATATAGCTCCCAGTGTAATGAAGAGAAGTGTTAGGAGTGTCGCCCTCAATGCTAAACACAACCTTGCAATCCATAACTCCAGTTGGAATAGTAACTTCCCCAAATTTTATATCCTTGAGGCTAACTGTTGTGTTTAGTTGATTTGATAAAAAGCTAATGTTTGTATCCTCGTTAGGGGAGCTAATAACATCTAGAATGACACCATCTTCATCGCCAGAGGTTTTTGATACAAAGGATAGTATTTGGTTGTTTTTCCACTGAATTCCGTCGCCCTCTCGATCAATAGAATAGTTTTCTGCACTAGCTATTCTTCCGCCGCTAACAAATATCTTGCCTTTCCATAAGACGGATTTTTTTCTAAACTTAGTTTTAACTCCGCTCCAAACAATCTTGACTCTCTGCTTGTTAGAGCTTTCGTTATAGCTGTTATTTGAAAATGTATAAATTTTATCAGTGCCACGATAAATCTCAACTCTGTCAACCACAGAATTTGCATCCACTTCAAACTCAATTTTAGGAGGAGAGCTAATCTCTGTTTCCTCTCCCATAAAAGCGTCGTTTACATTGAACTTTACTATAGTTCGGCTGTTTGTTGTTCCGTAGCATCTTCTGCTTTTTATTGCTTCCCAAATCCCCTCGCGAGTGAGCTCTTTTGCATAGACAGCAGTTAGCCCTGAAATTACATCAAAGCTCGCTCCAAAATCAGCAGATTCTGCCCCAACAGGATAAGATAAGCCAACCCTTGAAGTGTGGTCGTCGCTAGTTGCAATAAATCCAACCTTCATGCCTTTCTTCATTGCATCTTCAATATACCAATCAAAAATACCATGATGTGAATGCACTTCTATAACCGAAGTCATATCTTCTTGATGATAATCAAAGTTTCCAAATCTTCCTCCAACATGGGGAATAGCCATAACATCATCTCTGCCCTTAAAATGTTTCCAAAGTTCAGATATTGGATAGCAATCAGAGCCGTCATTTTCTTTTCCAGAGCTGTCTAATGTGTTTTTATCTCTATAGTACCACATACTGCTGCGATGTATTTTTTCGTCATCATTTAGATAATATATATTATAATCTCCGCCTCCTGAATGTATGCCAGACCATTCATAGCCTAAGAAAGTAATAAAGTTATGAGGTTGATGATATTTTTTAATAGCTTCGCACACAACGCTCCAGTTTTTGTCTGATATTTCAAAATCGTTGCCTTGCCAGCTGGCAAAGTCTAGGCAACCTATTTCTTTTGCGAAAGATAAAGTGTTATCCATGCTACCAATTCCGCTAGCTAGCCCATTTTGAGCATGCATATCTCCCCAAAACAGCTTGTACTCATTTTCTAATGAAGCTTTGCAGATGTTGCTTTTAGAGGAAAGCTCAAGAGAAGGATTAGTAATAGCAAGAATATAATCCCCCTCGCTCTTTACTAAGCAGTTAACCTCTTTAGCTCCTTTGTCCTCTTTACTTAGAGTGATAACCGAAGGGCAATTAAAATTGTCTGGCGCATCAATAATTATCTCACCAACAAAATCCTTGCAGCGATTACCATACATATCCACAGCCCTAATTTTTGATATAAACTCTTTGTTAACATCAACTAGGCTAGGCAGGACAATGTCTATTCTTGCGCAAACTGCATTTTTAACAGTCAAATATTGTGGAGGCATAACGTGTTTGTATGAATTACCGCCATAAACATCAATTGAAGCTATTATCATGTGATTTTCTTCGGCGATAGTTTGGGTTAAAATACCAGCACTTCCCTTTGAAGTGTCGCCCAAAACAAGAGTCACTTTATCTCCCTCAAATAGGCAACCATTCTCGACTTTTATGTAAATTGCATTTTCATAAGGTCTGCTACTATCATATTGGTTAAGGATTTTAACCTCGGCACTTCCTGTTGTCCTAACAGTGGTATAGCCTGTTGCAGTTGGGTTTTCAGTTTGGATATTCTCCCAATCTGTTATACCAGCACGAAGTATCTTTATTTTACCACCATCATCTATGCCATACTTTCCAACTGTATATACACATTCTATACTATTAGGAAATCCAACAATTAAATCTCCCATAGTTGCACAGCACTCTAAACAACCCATATATTCTCTATTTAAATTCAATCTATTCCCTCATTTCGTAATATATTCATTCCTAATTATGTAATAATACCATATTAAAAGTGTGACTGCAAGTAAAAGGAATTAGAACTTATCTCTGCCAAATAACTAAAAAATGGCAACGATGCTATTCGTCGCCATTTTTATAAAAAGGATTCTAGTTTATGTTTAGTATTCAAGTGTGTTTAACGGCAGAGTAAAGGTAAAGCATGAGCCTTTACCAATTTCGCTTTCAACTGAAATAACCCCTCCATGAGCTTCAATAATATGCTTAGATATAAAAAGCCCTAAGCCGTTACCAGTATCGTTAATATTATTTGTTTTATTAAATTGGCTATGATATCTTTCAAAAATGAAAGGTATATTTTCTTTAGCAATGCCTTCTCCTGTGTCAGAAACAGAAATTGCAACCATGTTTTCTTTAGTTTCTAGTGATATGATTATAGTACCATTTTTTGTGTGTCTTGAGGCATTTGAGATTAGATTAACTAAAACTTGAATTATCCTAACTTTATCACAATTTACTATTGGCATTATAGGGTTTGGTATAAATCGAAGCTTGTTATAGTTTTTTGAGAAGACAGGGTAATAGGTGTTCATAGTCGCTTGAATCATCTCGGTTATTGACTCTGATTTTATATCCATCGACATTCTTCCCTCATCAATTCTGCCAACATCCAAAAGCTGTCCAACCATAAGCGCCATACGCTCTGCCTCTCCACTAATTAAGTCCATGCTTCTCTCAACTTCTCCAATGGCAGCGCCTGTGGAGAGATTTTTCTTTCCAAGCTGCATATGGCTCAAAATAACGTTGAGAGGAGTTTTAAGCTCATGCGAAACATTGGATAAGAACTCTGTTTTCATTGTGTTTATATGCTCCAAAATTGCCTTTTCTTCTTCTATATGAAGCAAAAGCTCTTGCTGTTCTTTTTCTCGCTTATCAACTGGCTCGCTAACTGTTTGGCTGAGCTTTTTGGAATAGTAAGCAATGCTTGTTAATAGTATTATGGCAATTAAAGAGAATAGAATTGTGGAGGTTACCAGAATTTTATTTATACTTTGATCTGCCTCTGTCTGTGCTTCTTCAACAATCCAAGATAAAAGCTCAAGCTGGGTTGTTGCCATGCTAGAGGTTGTGAACAAACCAATTGTGATATCATCTTCTAAAGGATGCCATGTTAGAAGAAAACGCTCCTCTTGCAGATTAGAATTATAGATGTTGGCATCGTTATAGAGGAGTATGGCTTCTTTTAGAGAGGTTATTTCTGGATTATTATAGAAATACTCTGCTGTATTTTTTAAAATTATGCCTTCAATCTGTTCGGTTGCCTCATTGGGGGATATGCCTGAAAGTGTGTTAACTAATGTTATTTCGCCTTCTTCTGCTAAAAATATAATGTAATCGCTTAGATATAGCGGCAGGGACTCATTGTTTTCAACATTCTCTATAGCGTTGTCAAAACTAGTTTGTGTTAGGCTAACATCTTGAAGCTCCTCTTTAATGAGCATCAAAGTCAGGCTAAACTGAAATAGTTCATTTTGAGCGAAACCTCCATATGTAATATCAATAAGGTTATAGAAGATATTTTGGTTGTTTTTTTCATTTTGTCTAATCAGGCTACTAAAAATAAATGAGTTAATGACTATTAATATTGCTAACGGAATTATAGCGAGCTTTAGCATTATAGCTTGCAATCGTATTTTAAGGGGCTTGTTTTCGCTCATAGTGTCCTCTTTTCTTGTTTTAAAAATCTAGCTCTACAAGGCGCTTTGCAATCGAAGAAAGACATAGCCTCCAGCCCCTGTTGTCATAATTTCAAAGTAGCCTTCGTCTTGAAACCTCATTTTTTGCCTTAGTCTTGAGATTGTCATTTTAACTGTTGACCCCATTGTTTCAGGAGCTTCCTTCCATATAGCGCGATATAAAAAAGTTTGGCTAAACTCTTGACCATTTCGCTCTGCAAGATAGCAAAGGAGCTGAAATTCTTTTGGGGTTAATGGTATATCTCTTCCGCAAAGCGATACTCTTCCTGTGTCTTTATCTAGTATTAGAGGGGGGAGGGAAAACTGCCCTGTGCTTTGCTGGCTTCTTCGAAGTTGGGCAGCAATTCTAGCCGATAAAATCTCAATGCTATATGGCTTAATAACATAGTCCTCTGCTCCGCTGCCTAAGCCTTCTAATATATTTTCTTTATCATCAAGGCAGGTTAAGAATATAACAGGGGCTGAGTTATTTTTGCGAAACTCCTTGCAAAATTCTATCCCAGAGCCATCAGGAAGCATAATATCTAGCAAAAGCAAATCAGGAGGGTACTCCCATATAGAACAGCGTGCTTCCTCTAAAGAGGTTGCTGTGAAAACTTCATAACCGAGCTTTTTAAGATGTTGAGCATTAACATCTAAAACATCTGTTTCATCTTCGACTAAAAGAAGTCTAGCAAGCTTTTTATTATCCATAATTTATAATCCTCCTTTTCCTTTGCTTAGCTAGCATATAATAATACAATATTTTTATTATCCTTTTTAATTATAATATAATAAAACTATCCATTCAAGTAAACAAATGGATAATTGCAGTAACATTTTTGTTACAATCGCCCAAGATTGTGATGTTGTGTGTTAAAGTAAAGATAGTAAACAGTAAAATTTTGGCGAACTATGGTTAAAAATGGATTTAACGAGAAATATGCCAATTATTTTAAATAACTATATTTTTTTGAAGATAAGTATAGTTAGATATGGAGGGGAACGTATGGCAATCTGGGTTTCAGTTTTGCTTTTGCTAATTAGCATTGTGGGTATTATCTATATAAGCAAACAAAAGAACTGGACTAGTGTCGGTAAAAGATGCATGTTAATTATATTATTATACGCATTATTTGGGGTGACTTTATGCTATTTGTTCCTAAGTTTAATTTTTATTGGCTCAATTTAAAAAGAATGGAAGTGATATGAAAGCATATTAATATTAGCTTTAGCGCTTTGTTTTTCATGACCAAAAAAGAATGTTAATTTAATAATCAAAAAATTGGAGGAATTACATATGAAAAAAATTATTGCTTTATTTTTAGCAGCGTGCCTGACTTTAACAATGGTGGCTTGTGGAAGCGACAGCTCAAGCAGCACACCAACATCTTCATCAACCCCAGCTAGCTCACAATCACCAGAAAACGAAGAGAAAACTGCAATATTATACACAGCTTTCAGCCTTGGAGGAACAGATGGTTCTGAGTATAATGTAACTCAGCATGATTTTAAATACAAGGGCGATTTAACAATCGAGAAGCTTGCAGAGGGACTAACAGAGCTTACAGGATATGATTTTTCTATTGAAGTTTTATCTGTTGGCGAGGGCAGTGCAGCGATTGAATGGAAGAAAGATTCTGCGCTTGCAATAGCTGGTTCTGGTATGATAGAGCCAAAGGAAGGCTTTATGATTATGGAAATAACTCAAATAAACTGGTTTTTGCTTGACAGCTTATACACAACTGTTAGCGAAAATTTAGGGATAACAGAGATTTACTATCAAGCAGAAGGAAACCTTGATAATATAGTTAATCATCCAGAAACTGGTTCTGCATTTACACCAGGAATGGTTTATTTAGGCAGCAATTTCTATAAGAACCATTCTGGTAATGTTGGCGATGATGAAGCTGTTTATGCTCTAACAAAAGGCAAATGGCAATTAGAAGGCGATCATACTAAAGAATATTTTGAGATGGACGGCGAAGGCGGAATTTCTCTAATTTTAGGGGACGGAACACCTATGCTTGGCGGATATTTAGAGTATGTTGATTTTGACTATACTGTTACTTACTCAATATTTAGAGATGATAATGGTGAATACTTTGATGAGTTTTATTTTATAGATGATGATATAATTGTATTAGCAAGTAAAGGTACAGAATATATAAGAATGGTGGGATAATATATGAAGCTAAAACTTCTTATAATTAGTGTAGTTCTTTTTGCCTTTATGCTTGCGGGCTGTAATAATAACATGGCTGTGTATGAGGGCTGGTGGTCATTTTCAAATCAAATGATTGGCGGAACAACAATTCCACCTTTCCAATATGCACAAATCAACGAAGATGGGACTTGTACTGTGTATGACGAATATGGAAAAGTTGAGCAAACAGGGAAGTTTAGTTTGGGAATACTCGATAGAGGCTTTACTTTAGATGATGGCAACGAATATAGACTAAGCCGATACAAAGACGAATATGGCATAAGAACAATTATTATTGGCAATGATTACCATTATGTTTATTTAGAAGATGAGCCTTCAGTAATTAGCGAAGGTCATCAAGAGCCAGATCCTTTTGAAGGCTCTGCTGGTTATTGGAGCTTAGCTTTCAATCAAGATTATGATAGTAGTTATCAAGCTGATTATCTTGATGTAAGAGATGGATATTTAATTTGCTATGATGAAGCGGGAAATATTCTTGAAGAAGGCTTGATGGACTATAATGAAGAGCGAGGAGTTAATGGTCTTGGCTTTATAAAGTTTGGCGATTACGAGATAACCTTTGGTGTATATGACGATACAGGCGAAAGATACTTTAATATGTATAATATTGAAACAGAACAAGGATTTAAATACATATCCTCTGAGCAGCTTGTATTTGTAGATAAAACAAAATATTTTGGCTCATGGTCTGCAAAAACAGAGTCTTGCCTGCCATTCACTAAAATTGAGCTTTTAAATAAGTCAATTCAAAATGGTGATAATGCTTTTGGTTATGATGAAACAGGAACTAAGGTGTTCACTGGTATTTTTGATGTTCAATTAGATTTGGCGCTTCCGCCAATTATGATGGTAACTTCTGATAGAATGTACGCTATAGAGCTATTAGAAGATGGCGAAACTATAATTGTGGGCGATATTAGCAATTGGGAAACCAAAGAGGACTTTGTTGAGTTTTATTTAGAAGAGCGATATGAAGCTAGCAATGATCCTGCTATGAGCTATGAAGATGCTGCCGATGTTATCTTTAGCACACTTGGAAGTAAAGCTGATAACAAGGCACTCTTGGATAAAGGTGTTGAGGAGATAAATGGCGCTAATTGCAGACTAATAACTCTTGGAACTAATACACCAGAAAAGTTCACTGCTGAGGAGCATTTTGCTGTTGCGCCAAATGGACATATTTATGTTATGGACATTATAGCGGGCGGAATATGGGTTGATTTTTCCATAGAAGAGAAGGACGATAGCGAGGGTGTTGCTATGAGCTATGAAGATGCTGCCGATATTATTTTTAACACGCTTGGAAGCAAAGTAGACAATAAAGCCCTTTTAGATAATGATGTTGAGGAGATAAATGGCGTTCTTTGTAGACTAATAACTGTTGGAACTAATACGCCAGAAAAGTTCACTGCTGAGGAGCATTTCGCTGTTGCGCCTAATGGATATATTTATGTTATGGACATTATAGCGGGCGGAGTATGGGTTGATTATCAGCCTTAGTGTCATCTATAGAAAGGAGCGTCTAAATGCATAATAACATTAAAAAAAGCGACGACGAGCTTTCTCATGAGATAGCAAGACTACAGCAAAAAATCATACCATGCGAAAAAATTAGTGTCAGAGCCTTAATATTCATGGGGCTATGCATTGTAATTACTTTTGCAACTATATTTATAGGTGATAGTGAAGGGGCGACTTATTTTGGAGCTATAATTGCTAGTATATCTGCAATTATTAGCTTGGTGTTTACTCTTCTTTCAAAATCATATCAAAAATCAATACAGAAGCTTTTGAAAGAAAATAGCATTATTTCAGATGTGTTATCTAATTATTTCACCCTTCACTCCTATGATAAAAATTCCCATATCCCTAAGTCAATAATAAAAGACTTAAAGCTGACAGCTTCTTTTAATAGGCTTACTGGAAGCGATTATGTAAAGGGAGAGTACAACGGAGCTGCCTTTGAATATTGCGATATATATTTAGACATGCAAAGAACTCAAGGAGAAAACTCCACAACAACAACGGATGTATTCAAAGGACTATGGCTTATCTATGACTTGAAGGAAGCAGCTTCAGAAAGACTGACTATTTTTGAAGCTCCACACAGAAAGAATAAAGGCGTTCCACATACAAATAACGCATTATTTAATGAGCGATATTCAGTTAAAACTAACACCCCATATCTAGAAAATCCTTATTTAACCGAAGCTTTCATAGAGGGGATTATGGGGCTTAATGATAGGCTAGGCGCTTCGATAGTTGTTGATGTTTTTAAAGATAAGCTTTGCATAACTGTTTGTAATTATAAAGATAATTATGAGTTAAGCCTTCAAAAGATTGAAGATATAGGCACTCTTAGAAAGAAATTTCAAGATGAAACTGCTTATGTTGTTGATATACTTGATACTCTTTCTAAAATAAATCTATAGTGATAGCACTATAACCTACAAAATTGAATTCAACTAAATTTTATTCTCTTAGCGAAAAAGCTGCCGAAGATGATTTTTATCATCAACGACAGCTTTTTTGCAATTAAGTTTAAATTTAAAAGTTTTATTTATTTTCAGCAATTTCTGCAGCTTTACTTTTCTTATGCTTATCATTATATATAGTCTTTAATAAGAAAACTAGAGTGAAGAGTGCGAAAGCGGTTAATAATCCAGTTACAACAGTACTGACACTTCCAGTTAGCATTCCGCCAACATAGGAATAAACTAAAGTTGCTGGCAACTGGCCAATTCCAGTAGCAATTAAGAAAGGGACTATTTTCATTGAAGTTAACCCAGCAGCATAGCTTACAAAATCAAAAGAAACGAAAGGCAAAAATCTACAAATTAATATTGTGTGCCTGCCATAACGCTCAAAATACACATCCACACTTTCCATAGCAAACTTAGAAGTTAGCTTCTCAACTGTTTCTCTGCCAGCAATTCTAGCGATATAAAAGCATACAATAGAACCGAGCATAGCGCTTGACCATGAAATAATTGCACCTTGCCACCACCCCCAAATAGCAGCATTGGAAAAAGTTAGCAAAAATGCTGGCAAAGGAGCTGCGATAGATTGAAACACCATAAGCAAGCATGAAATAACAACTGCCCAAGGGCCAAATGATCTAATATAGCCTATAACACTATCAACACTCATTGAGCTAAAAAGCATTACAACTTGATTGACTGCGCTCTTAACTGATGGAACGAAAAAGTATGCTAAAGCTGATAGGACTATTAGTAGTATTAAAATTAAACGGGATTTTTTGTAGTTTTCATTTGATACATTATTATCTGACATGGCTTCTCCTTCTATTCAACTTCTTGTACTGCGCACCATCTATAATATGATTCATCATAGTTTTGTGTATTTTCAAAGCCACACATATCCATAACTAGTTGCATATAAGCAGATCTAATGCCAGCAGTACAATAAGTAACAATTTCATCATCAGCAGAAAGTCCGGCAGATGTAAACATTTCAGTTATTTCATCATTTGATTTTAAATAACCATTTTCGCTAAATAAATCAGTGAACTTAATTGAGATAGCTCCTGGCAGATGTCCGCCTTTTTCTTCGCCATAAAGTGTTGCGCCTTCGTATTCCTCAGTTGCCCTGACATCTACAATTTTGAAATCATCATAACTTGCAACCAGCTCATCAGTATTGATAACATGAGTTTCATCAATTTCAGTTACAGTCACTTCAACTGCCTCTGGCTTAGCGCCGCCCTTAGCTGTTGGTAAGCCTGCAGCCTTTAGTCCAGCAAAACCACCATCAACCATCTTGACATTATCATATCCAGCAGCGATTAGCTCCCAAGCAATGCGTCCATCATCGCCCCAACCAGCTTGTGAGGAAGCAAAAAGAACAATTTCGCTATCCATGCCTATACCCTTTTCGCTAAGACGTTCGCTTAAGCGCTCAACATCTAATATACAGCCCCAGTTAGCATCGCCAGTTGCACCATCGCCAGCAGTTGATAGATACTGCCATGTAATCGCTAAAGCTCCATCAATAGTTTCATCATTAGCTGCATCTTCGCCTCTAGCATCAATTAGCATTATATTATCTATGTTTTCGCTAACATATTGAGGAGCAACAATATACTCACCAGTAAATATAGACTCACCCTCGCCAGTTAAAGCTGGCTGGTTGCTTGAACATGCTGCCATACTTATACATAAAACAGAAGCAAGCATAGCTGTGGTTAGTTTTTTCATATCCTATTTCTCCTAAAAATAATAATATTTTGGTTATTATAATAACCTTTTAGATTATATAGTAGTGCCATTTTTTAGTCAAATAGATATTTGTGATATTTTATATGTATATATATAGAATTTCTATAAGTGATGTTACATCATTTCAGATAATATATTTACAGTATTTGCGATGAGTTGTGGGCATATTTTAGCAGTAAGCTGCTCTTTCGCTATTAAAGCTCTTCCTTGTTCTGTTGAAAGATCGGCTGAAAGTATATTCTTGCAAATACTACTACCGTGCTTTTCAGTGAATTTTTGGTAAAGCTCAGCTCTTTTCTCATTGATATTTTGGCTGTCTTCTCCACCAAATTTAAGCCCTAACGCAATATAAGCGCCCACTAAAGCTCCGCAGTTTTCCCCCATACCAAGACCACCACCAAAGCAAGATCCAAGCTTAATGCTGTCTTGTTTAGTTAGTTTAAGTTCATTGCAAAAGCTGTCAATAACAATTTGGCAGCAGTTTTGACCATTTGCTAATCTGTTGTTAACTTCATTAATTGTCATAAAAATTCCCCTTATCAAAATAATTAGTCTTTATATTTTTTAAAAAGTCAATATCTAAATATTGGTTTAGTTTTATCCAAGTATCATTGTTTTTTACTAGCTTATTAGGGTCTTGATATTGGACCCAAGCCATAGCAGACCAAGTTATTCCCCTTAAACAGGTTATTGGAATGTAGGTTTTGATGCGCTCTTTTAAGCCATCAGTTGAAAAGCGATTATCAACTCTTTTTATGTAGTAAGCAATAAAATCATCAATTTCTTCATTAGAAAATATAGTGTCAGTTTTCCAAAGGGTTGTTGTTGGAGCTAAAAAATGCCCTAAATCTTGTGCTGGATCTCCTCTTAATGGCTTTTCCCAATCGACAAGGTAATTATTGCTGCCCTCGCCAGTTATAAGGAAGTTGGAGGAGTTAAGCTCTGTGTTTATGCAACACTCATATGTAGAATCTTTAGATATTTTATTAGCCATCTCCCAACCTAATCGCATTAGCATCTTAATAAAATCGCTAATCTCCTTGTTTTGGAGCTCGGAGTTATAATAATGCAAGGCCATGCTTTCGCATTCTTCTAGTATTGCAATCAAAGGATTTGAAGAGGTTAGCAAGAAATTTTCATTATCAATTGGATGACTGTGTATGTCTGCTAAAATTTCTGCTGCAAAATGGCTCTCATTTTGATAGTCGAGATGTTTGCCTTCTAAATACTCCATTACCATAACTCCATATGGCAAAATGCTTTTAGCATTATCAACAAAGATAGGCTTTGGAGTACGCTTTGTTGGTGTCAACAGCTCTAAAGCTTGACACTCATAGTTTATCTGATCATCTAACTGCATTTGGCTGGCAGTGTTTATTCTAAGAACCATCTTTTTGGTTGTGGTTGGGTGAATGAAAAAATAGTTGATGTTATATTCGCCTTGTGCAAGGAAGGTATAGCTTTCTTCTAATTTCTCTGGCAACTTGAGGCTTTTTCTATAAAAATCACTTTCCACATAATTTTGTAATCCAGTAAAGTTTTGCATATAATAATGCTCCATTCTGTAGATTGTTATTGAGATAAAATATTTAGTCTTATTTTGCAAACAAAAGGTTTATATGAATATAGTTAGTCACGAATGTCCTTATACTCTTTTGCAATTATATTTATATCCACACCTGACAAATACATGCTACGAAGCTTTTGCATCTTGTGCATAAGCTTTAACTTATCAAGATTGCTTCCCTTAAATCTTCTTGCAGAAGTAGTAATAATGCAAGGCAAAACCTTTGGGGATATCCCTTTTTCCTTTAAAGTTAGGCTAAGCTGAAAGTCTTCCATAATAGGCATGTTTTTAAAGCCACCAATATCAAAAAACAGCTTTCTTGATATGAAAATTCCTTGGTCGCCAAATGCAATATCCTCTTTTTTTAGGCGACGATTAGACATTATACCGCATATTTTCATAAGCCAGTTGGCACTATCAAAATTTATATTAAAAGCTCCCCAGCATTGATTAGTAGCCACTTTTTTAAGCTCTTCTTCTATATTTTCTGGTAATACACTATCGCAGTGCAGAAAAAAGAGAAGCTCGCCATTAGCTGCCTTTGCCCCTGCATTCATCTGATTTGCCCTGCCTTTTGATGAGCGGATTATTGTGTGATTGTTAGAGATTAGGTTTAGAGTGTTATCCGTACTTCCTCCATCAACAAAAATAATTTCAGAGTTTTTAAGTTTTTTAAGTTCTTCTTGAGCAGCAATAATTGTTGTTCCTTCGTTATAAGTTGGAATAACAACTGATATTTTTGGGTTGTTATAGAGGTAATTCGCTGTTCTGCTTTTAGAGTGACAATTGCAAATCCTCTCTCTAAGCTCCCGAACATCTTTCGGTGTGTCAATATCGTTTAGCTCAAATATAATATCCGTTTGATAATTCGCTGATTGAATGTTTTTGATAGTATCTGCTAATACTTCACCAGTATTATATAATATACTAAAAAAAGCCTCTTTAATAAGCTTTTTCATAGCGATTAAACAATATCCACCGTCTAAAGTGCCTCCAAACACAACATCTGCGTTTTGGAGTGCTGAAAAGGCCTCTTCGAAGTGATGCGATTTTAGCTCAGGAATGTCTGCGCCAACTAATACACAGTCTTGATAGCCTTTATTAAATACATTCTCAAAGGCATTAGCCATTTTCGCTCCAATACCTTCTCCTTTTTGAGGGAAAAAGCTATTATTAAGCTCTGGAAAGAGATTGAAAAGTATGTTTGCATCTCCATTTTCCTCATAGCATACAAAAATATCTTTGTTTAATATAGAAGCTTCTGATATTATGTCTTGCAGAAAGCAGACATGTAGCTTGGCGCATTCAAGAGGGGTATAGCACGGCATGAGGCGAGTTTTGGTTTTAGATGGTATAGGAATTCTTGTGAATATTATTATAGCTTCTTTTTTATCCATTTAAAAATTATCCTTTATAGAATTTAAATTTAAATCTATTTCTTAGTGTATGTTTTATATCAGCAATCTCATAACTGCCGATTATCTCAGGCAAGACATGTTTAATACGCTCTGGATTTTCCTTTGAGAATGGGATAGCACAAGAAGCACAATAAACATATAAATCTTTATTGTCTTGCTGCAATAAACTCTCAACCTGACTTCGAAACTGGTTAGAGATATCAGGCTCATTGCCAGAAGCAAGCCCTCCTAAACCGCAACATTGTGGATTTAGTATAATCTTAGGCTCTGTTGATAAAAATGACTTGATGTTTTCTAACCAAGATTTTTCAGTTCTATCAGGGCACGGAAGAAATACTCTAAAACTATCGTCTTGAATTTTGCTTCCAATGCCAAGCTGGCTTAGCTTATCATAAATGTTAATGACTTTAAGTGTTGTATGTTCTTTTAAGTAGTAATAGCAGTTTGGACAGACAGTTATTATTTCTTCAATCTTGTTATCTTCAGCATGATTTGCTAGTTTTTTAAGGATGTTATCCTCTTTGTCTAGTAAGCCAAGCTCGGATATTGGCTTTCCGCAACAATCGAACCACACACCAATATCATGGTCTTTCATTATTTTAATAAGTTTTTTGCTTGTTTTAGGATATACAGAAGGAAAATTGCATCCCATAAATAGAACACTATTTTTGTTTGAGTTTTTGGTGTTCCTAAAAATATAGTCTTGCTTTTCAAATCTTAGAAAAGCATATTTTTTTAAATCAGATTTTTTACCTCTTGTTAGCTCTTTTCTAAGCTCTAAAAATAAAGCTCTACCATCAATACCAACAGGGCATACCGCAGTACATCTTCCGCAAAGAAAGCAGTTAAATGCAACCTCTTTAAGTTTTTGTTTGTCGCTTAAATCCAGCTGATATTTTTCCAAAAACAAACAGCTTTTAGTGCATTTTCCGCAAGATATGCATTTTGATACATCAATAGTATTATTCTCTGCCATAACATTATTATCCTTTTACAATATGCTTATTCTTAATTTGCTTATTTACTATTATTACCATTATAACAAAAAGTATTGCAATTAGCAAATATATTATTCGATTTTTTTCTCCAACAAAAGCACCCAAGCCTAAAGTATAAGCTGCTGTGCCTGGCAGCAGAAAAATAAATGTGTATATCATATAGCTTTTAAATGAGATGTCAGTCACACCATAAGCAAAATTTTGCAGATTATAAGGGAAAATTGGCACTAATCTTGTTACAAGCATAGTAGCTAAATAGCTTTTGTTGTTTCCTTCAAACAACAGCTTGTTAAGGTGATGATTTTTTGAAGCATATTTTTTAAAATAGTCTTTTAGAAAATATCTGCTTATTAAGAATGTAAGCCCAGAGTTTAGTGTTGTTGCAAATAGGCAGAGGATTGTCGCTAAAGCTGGTTCAAACATTATTGCTCCAACACCTGCAAAAACAAAACCAGGCAAAGCTAGAATAGAGCCACCAACTATTGTGAATAGAAAGTAGCTCATTATAGCTTTTAAAGTATTTTCTTCAACTAGACTTTGCAGTTCTGCTATCAATTCCTTGCTTGAAAGAAGCGCCGAAAAGCCTATTCTTTTATTTATAATAAAAATTGTTATAGCCAACAAAATAAAAACGATTAACTTGAAATGTTTTTTCATAACATAACGCTCCTACATATCAAAAAAATGTAAAATCCCATACATTCATAATTATATTGTGATGGAAAATTTATGTCAAATTGATATTGTAAATAACCAAGCCTTGTTTATCGTTATTATCTATAAAGATGCCTTAGTGAGATTGTATGTAAGTATAGATGAAGGTTTAGTCATTAAGAGCAATAGGCTATTATAGATGCAAACTTATCATTAATATCTATAACTAAATATGTATTATAGAAAATTTGAATTGGAATAATGTTTTAGTGTATGTTACAATATTTGACAAAAAATAATAAAGGATGGTATTTTATGAAAAATAAAGTAAATTCAGTTTTAGCTATTTTAGCGATATTATCAGTTGCGTTAGTAGGCTGTAGTTCAGAAGAGCAATCAGCTATAAGTACAGATGGAAAGTATCAGTATGTCACCGCTGAGGCGAGCATAAAAGCAGCAAAATCAGGGAATACACATATCATTGACGTTAGAACATGGGAAAATTATGTTGATGGAAGAGTTGTAGATTCGCAGTGGAGTCCAATTTTCCCATTGGAGGACGACAATTTAGCAACTGAGCTTGAGGAGTATGCTAAGGCTAATTTAACTGATGGTAAAGACATCTATATTGTGTGTAACAGCGGAAAGAGCGGTGCTGAGAAAGCGACTGAGGTATTTATCAATGTTGGAATAGATGCTTCTAGTATTTACACTGTAACTGGGGGCGCAGATGCACTATCTGACGCAAAAGATGGTTTAACAACAAATCGTACAGAGGAAAGCATAGAGTGGCAATATGTCACTGGCAAAGATGCTGTTGCTTCTATTGGCGATGAAAATGTAAATATTTTAGATGTCCGTGCTGTTAATGATTATTCCGAAGGATATTTAGAGGGCTCGATGCATGTCGACTTAAAAGAGATTGAGGATGCTTCTGCACAAACCGAAATGTATAACTTCGCACTTTCAGAGATAGACGAGGAAAAACCTGATTATATTTTATGTTATAGCGGAAATAGTGTTGCTAAAACAGCAATATCTGTAATGAAAGATGCAGGCTTCAGTACAGAAAACTTATTTATAATCGAAGGTGGAGCAAAAGATTCAGATGTAAGCTCCGCTCTAATTAAGTAGTAATTTATTTTACATAATAGGTAGCGATATATAGGTAAAGGCTGTCACAAAATGCAATGAAGCAAATGTGACAGCCTTTATTATTTTTAAGCTTGCACTATATAATAAGTTAGCATCAAAATAGAATAAGCAAAAATCCCCATAGCTAAGCTACAGGGATTTTATGGTGC
>CAYJEV010000032.1:15444-16516 GCA_964369265.1 uncultured Oscillospiraceae bacterium | reverse complement strand
AGTGGAGGTTATTTATATTAGATTTAGAAGAAATCTAATATAAATTGGTCATGTGGGCACTCCGTTGCCCATGACCTTCAAAATCGCCCTGCGAGGTATATAAATAAATGGAACGTAGTGGAGGTTATTTATATTAGATTTAGAAGAAATCTAATATAAATTGGTCATGTGGGCACTCCGTTGCCCATGACCTCCAAAATCGTCCCTGCGAGGAATATAAATTGGTCATGTGGGCATTCCACTGCCCACAACCTTCAAAATCGCCCCTGCGAGGTATATGAATAATCGCAGTGAAACGGAGATTACATACGTTTATTCAAGAGTTTATAGAGAAAAGAGGAGGAAATAAAATGGTTGATGAAAGCAAATTAACTTTTAAAACAAGAGGTATTGAGCATGAAGTTAGTTCAGCAATAGTTTTAAAATCCATTTTAAATGTTGCGCCATTTGCACTTAATCTTTGGAATAAAGATATGATGAATATCTTATGTAATGATCAGGCACTTAAAATATTTAATCTTAAAGATGGCAGGGAGTACTTAGATAACTTCTATAAATTCTCTCCAGAGTTTCAACCAAACGGCATCTCAACAATGGATATGGCTAAAATGCATTTTGCAAAAGTTATGGCTGAAGGACAACATGTCTTCCATTGGATGCACCAAACTTTAGATGGTAAGGATATTCCAAGCGAAATAACTTTGGTAAAGCTGAACTTACAAAGCGGTGATGATTATATAGTTGGATTTGTTAAGGATCTAAGATCGGAGTTTGCTGATTTTAGTGATGCAACATATGATTATTATTTTACTGATATTATTCCAAAGAATGTTTTGCTTTCTGAGATGTCTGATCTTTCTGATGAATGGTTCTTCTCAATGGATATAAGAACAGGGAATTTCCATTACTATGGACAAGGATGGATAAATGATCTTGCTGATGGTTCAATAGTATCATTTGATAAAATAATTGAGCATGGAGTTATTCATCAAGATGATATTGAAAAGTATATAAAGATGCTTGAAAATTTAAAGTCTGTCATTAATGAAGCGTATGAAATACGTTTTATTAA
>CAYJEV010000032.1:0-15434 GCA_964369265.1 uncultured Oscillospiraceae bacterium | reverse complement strand
CGAAGGTGGATATACTCATTATAGAATAATATGTAAAATAATTACTAATAGTAATGGCAATCCTATATTTGCTATTGGAAAAGGCACAGACATTCAGGAGCAGAAGGTGTTTGAAGAGCGCTCACAAAAAGATCTTCTAACTGATTGCTATAATAAAATTAGTGCTGAGAATATAATTGATGATAAGCTAAAAAAACATAATAATAGTACTCATGTGTTTTTTATTATTGATATTGATAACTTCAAATCAATCAATGATAACTTAGGTCACTTCTTTGGCGATGAAGTGCTAAGAGAAATATCATCAGGGCTTAAGTCTGTGTTTAGAGATTTTGATATAGTCGCAAGAATTGGTGGAGATGAATTCGTTGTATTTGTTGAAAATATTCAGAGTGTTGATATAATAAAGCGAAAAGCACAAAAAATATTAGAAGTTTATGATAGAACTTACTCTGGCGAAGATAAGAATTATTCTATATCGGGCAGTATTGGTATAGCTGTATATCCGACTGATGGACTTACATATAATGAATTATATCAAAATGCAGATAAAGCGTTAAATCAAGCTAAAATATTAGGGAAAAATAGGTATATAATTTATACCGATGATTTAGATATTGGCACAACAAGAAATATTACAAAAATTGAAAATGCAAATAGAATTGCAAGCTCTTTCTTTGATTATGAGCTTATTGCTGCGGTTTTTAATATTTTGTATGAGAGAAATGGCGATCAAGAATCAATTAATTACGCCCTTAAATATTTATGCAAGAAATATAATGCTGATAGAAGCTATATTTTTGAAACGCTTGATGGTGGTGCAACTTATGATAATACTTTTGAGTATTGTGAGGAAGGCGTGTCAAGCGAGATTGATAATCTTAAGGGAATTGATAAAGATCTTTTTAGTGACTTTATTGAAAAAGCTCATAATGATATTATTTATTCAAACGACTTAAGGGAAACTTTAGAAGATGATGAAGCTTTTGAAACAATGGCTAATCAAGGAATCCTTTCTTTTGTTCATGCGCAGATAAAAAGAGATGATATAATGACTTTTTTTATAGGGCTAGATGATTGCCGAAAAACAAGAGTTTGGAGCGAAAGAGAGATTAACAGCTTGCAGTATATAGGGAAAATTATTTCTATTATACTTCAAGGAACTCATCTTAGAGAGGAAATAAATTTACTTGTTGAGAAAAATAGAAACTCCGCACATATCCTTGATAGCTCAGATTCGATTGTATATGTTTCAGATATAGACACATATAGGCTTCTCTACTTAAATCAAACTGCGATTAAAGCAGTTGGAAATCCTAGCGAAGAGGAGTGGAGAAATAAGAAGTGCTATGAAGTGTTGCAAGGCAAGTCTGAGGTGTGTGATTTCTGTACTAACCACTTGCTAACAAATGATAATTATTATGAATGGTCATTTTATAATCCAACAATCGGTAGAACATTTCTGTTAAAAGACAAACTAATACCTTTTGAGGGACGCTTAGCAAGGCTAGAAATCGCCACAGATGTATCAAAGCTACTAACTCTCGAAAAAGAGCTTCAGGAAAAACTTAATGATGAATATTTCTTAACAAGTTGTGTTGAGATGCTTCATTCTGGGAAATCTCCTAGCGAGTCTATTTATAGCTTACTCGAGGGGGTAACGAATTACTTTGAGGCTGAGAGAAGTTATATATTTGAAACATCTAAAACTAGAGAAAGCATTAGCAATACATTTGAAGTGTGTCGAGAAGGTGTAGATTCTTACAAACAAGAGCTTCAAAAACTTCCTGTATCTGACTTGCAATTCTTATTTAAGAACTGCGAGGAGGTTGGTGCATTTTGCATGAGTGCTGAAAGCCTCGAGAAAGATTCTCTTGAGTATGAACTAATGGAAATGCAAAAGCTTAAGAATATTGTTGCTTCTTCTATATGCATAGAAGGGCGAGAAGTAACTGGTTTTGTTGGGGTCGACAACCCTAAAAAGAACATGGATAAAACATCTATTATGCGTTCAGTGGCTAAGTTTATTGCTAGCTTCCTTGATGAAACAGAGCTTGTTGCAAAGCTTAATAAGCTAAGCTATTTTGACACTCTAACTGGAGTTAAAAATAGGCATAGCTATAGCAAAATGCTTGTCGAGCTTGATAAAAAGGACATTGAAAGCCTTGGTGTTGCCTATGTTGATATATTAAGCTTAAGCACTATAAATGACACTAAAGGCGTTATGTTTGGAGATAGCATACTAAAGAAGCTTGCTAATATGCTTGTGAGTATTTTTGGTGATAATGTATATCGTGTTGGTGGGGATGAATTTATAGTTATAAGCGACAATGTCGACGAAATGAGCTTTGAGAGAGCTATAACTCTGCTAAAACAAAAGCTTCATGATGAAAATGATTTTTCAGTATCTATAGGCTATACTTGGAATCCTAACCTTACTAACAACACAAATGCAGTTCTTAATGATGGTGAAAAATACACCCGCATATTATCAGATAATTTAGATATGGAAATTGCTAACGATAAGTATGTTGTGTATCTTCAGCCTCAAATTGATGTTGCTACAAATGCAGTTAAAAGTGCAGAGGCGCTAGTTAGAAGAATTGGCGCTGAGGGGGTTATACAACCGCCGATTAGCTTTATTCCTTTTTATGAGAAGGAAGGTATTATTTCTAAGATAGATACTTATGTTTTTGAAACAGTTTGTAAAGCGCTAAAGTCTTGGAAGGATGCTGGATTTGATTCAATTTCTTCAATAGCTGTCAATTGTTCTAGAATGACAATAGCGGAACATGGAATAGTTAAAAAGCTATCTAAGATTTGCGAGAAGTATGGTGTTAGCCAATCTCAAATTGTTATTGAAATAACCGAAACCATAAATGGAATTAGCGAAAAGGTATTATCAGAGATTATTGAAAGCTTTACAAGTGCAGGCTTCTCAATATCATTAGATGACTTTGGTTGCGGATATTCTAATCTAACATCTCTAGTAGCTTCTGATTTTGATGAAGTTAAGATAGACATGAAGCTTATTAGCGATATCCATTCAAATCCAAAATCAAAAGCCTTAACTGAAATTGCAATATCTTTATGCGAAAAGCTAGGAGATGTGGTTTCTGTTGCTGAAGGTGTTGAAATTGTGGAGCAGTTTGATATTCTAAAAGAGCTTGGCTGTGATAAAGGGCAAGGATACTTCTTTGATAAGCCAATGCCAATTGAAGAATTTTCAAAGAAATATGTTTTTAACTCCTAATCAACAAGAATATTAAGAAATAATTTAATGCAAGAGATAGTAATTTTATTTGCTGTTTCTTGCATTCTTTTTTGCTTACTAAGAATACGAATTCATAGCTGAATAACAAAATATGCTGAAAATCAACACTTAAAAAATAAACATGAATAATATACTGCACTAAATATACAAAAAGACAAAAATATAATGGTTATTTGTACGAAAATCATAAAATTAACTAATAAAGTCTTTACAAATGTGAATATGGGTGGTAGAATTGTAGTGTAAGTGAATACGAATTCAAACAGATGAGTTGCGAAGTTTAATAGACGAAAGCGGCAAAAAAGCTAGATTTAAGCTGATTATACGCTTAAATTTCAATGAATTCTATCGCTTAAAATAAATATGTGAATACGAATGCATAGGAGGACAAATCATGTCAGAAGTAAAGAAAACTGAGAAAATGGAAAATGTTCCAGTTGAGAAAGCACCAAAGGTAGTTGATCTAAAGTCACTAGAGGTTGATACTGAAACAATTTTCTACGGTAACACTGACGAGGTGACACCAGTAGGATGCTATGATTATAATGACTTTGTTAAGGTAACAAAGAGAAACCAAAATATGGTTGGTTTTGATGCACAATATCGTGACTTCGTTCACTATATCATCCAAATCACTCACGACATTTGGGAGGAGAAGGGTATTGGCGTTATCTACGACACATACCATAATAATGTAACAATGCATCTAGGAACATCTAGCTTAGTAGGAATTAAGGGCGTTATTGCAAATACTTTAGCAACACTTCATGCATTCCCAGATAGAAGACTAATCGGACAAAACGTTGTATGGTCTAAGTTCGGTAAGGATGGTTACCTATCCTCACACAGAATTCTTTCCACTGCAACTAACCTAGGCGATAGCAACTTCGGTCCTGCTACAGGCAAGAAGATCAACTTCAGAACTGTTGTTGACTGTGCTGTTACTACAAACAGAATTCACGAAGAGTGGCTAGTTAGAGATAATCTATGGATTGTTACTCAACTAGGTTTCGATGCTCATGAGCTAGCTAAGAAAATGGCTAAGAATGCTATCAAGCATCACCTACCAAATAGCTTTGGTCTAAACGAGTCTATGGAAGGTCAATACATGCCAGAGCTATACACTGCTAAGAATGAGTCTGTTGGCGAAATGATGCTAGAAATGGCAAGCAGAGTATATAACTACAAATATCTAAACGATGTTAAGAAGTACTACCATAGCAACGCTATCGTTCACTTCATCTGCGATAGAGATCTAAATGGTTATGATGAGATTCAAGGCAATATCCTAAGCTTTGTATCCTCCATTCCAAACGGTAACTATGTAATGGAAAGAATCACTTGCAACAGACGTGCTGGTGGAGATGGTTACGATGTAGCTACTCGTTGGAGACTAAGAGGTGTTAACGAAGGCCAAGGTTACTTCGGTGCTCCAACTGGCAAGCCAATGGATATCATGGGTATCAACCACTACCATGTACTAAACGGTAAAATCATGGAAGAGTGGGTAACATTCGACGGTCTAGATGCTCTTAAGCAACTATACTTAGGCGATGCAGACGCTGAATAATTTAAACTGAACTTAACTTATGTGGGGGAGTAATCCCCCGCAATTAAATGAAAGAAAAGAGGAACTTATTAGATGTCTACTCAAAATAATCCTATTAGCGATATCAGACTTGGTGCTGATATATCAAACACAAGAAGATGGCTTGCGTTCTTATCAATCGCAGTAATCTACTTCTTCTATTGCTACAACTTCATGATCGGTACATTCGTAACTCCAACAATGATTGGTGATCCAGCTGCTGGCGGCTTTGGATTTACTCTTCAAAACACAGCTGAAATATTTGCAGTAATGTCCTTTGGTACTATTCCAGGTACTATCCTTTTCGGAATTATTGCTTCCAAAATGGGTAAGAAAAGAACACTTATACTAGTTTCTACTCTAATCGCCCTAACAACATTCGTTCCACTACTAAACCCAACAAGTGTTGGCCTATGGAGAGCAGCTCGTTTTTGCTCTGGTGTAACTCTTGGTGGTGTATTCGGTTCTGCGATGCCTCTTGTTGCTGATATGTTCCCAACAAAGTATAGAGGTAAGCTAGCAGCAGTTCTAACTTCTCTATTCTCACTAGCTATGATCTTTGGTGGCCAAGTTTACGCTTTCTTAGGCGATGCTAACTGGGTTACTCTAGTATACACAGCTATCATTCCTTCTCTAATTGGTGCTGTTATGGCGTTCATCTTCGTTCCAGATGACTATCAAATGACTGTTAATGCAGTTTCTGAGTCTGGCGAGAAAGAAAAGATTAGCTACTTTAGCATGTATCAAGGCAAATACCTATGGATTGGTATTGGCGTTATCCTACTATCCGGTGCTAACTTCACAGCATACTCCTCTTTCTCTAACTATGCTACAGCATACCTAAGAGATGGTCTAGGAATTACTGCTGCAGTTGCTGGTAGTATCTACAGCCTACAAGGCATTGGCCAGCTACTAGGTTACATCAGCTGGGGTGCTATTTCCGATAAGTTTGGTAGAAAAATCCCAGCTATCGGTATGCTACTAAGTGCTGGATTTATCTTCCTATACACAATGCAAGGTCCAGAAAACATCACAACTCTTCAAATTCTATCTGTTGCTATTGGTTTTGCTTTCGGTTACTCAGGTCCTTGGGGCGCTTACTACTCTGAGCTATTCCCAGAGAAGTTCCGTTCTATCTCTGCTGGTATCTCCTTCAATGGTGGACGTATTGTTTCAACATTCGCTCTTCCAGCTGCAGCAGGTCTAGTAACAGAAACAAGCGGTATGATGCCAATCTTTACAGTAGCTATGGGTGTATTCGTAGCAGGTACTGTTCTATGGATGTTCTTACCAGAAACAGTTAATAGAAAGAAAGCTTAACAAGCTTCGTAAGTTATAAAGGGGAAATTATATTATGGGATTTCAAACTGAAAAAAAATTAGTATTAGAATACTTTGATGCACTAGAAAACTGTGCAGATAGTGATATAGCAAATGTTCTTTCAAAGTATGTTGCTGATCCAGCTACATACCTATGGAGAGGCGTTTATCCATTCAGAGAGCAAACTGGAGTTGAGAATGCGACTAAGACTTTCTGGGGTCCACTACGTCACTCTCTACAACACATGCAACGCCGTCAAGACATCTTCATCGCTGGTAACAGTGAAGTAGGTGGCAAGGTTTGGGTTATGAGCATGGGTCATCTAATGGGTCTATTTGATAATGACTTCTTAGGTGTTAGACACACTAACAAGATGGTTAGCCTAAGATACGCAGAGTTTAACTGTGTTGAGAATGGTAAAATCGTTGAAACTGGTATGTTCGTTGACCTAATTGGTCTTATGCTACAAGCTGGTGTAAACCCACTACCTCCTGCAACTGGTCAATACTTTGTATATCCAGGTCCAAAGAATCATGATGGTCTTCTATTCGATGATGCTGATCCATCCGAAGGCGTTAAGACTCAAGCTCTTATCAACAAGATGGTTGCTGACCTTGACGATCTAAACAAGAGCGGTTCTATGACTTGTCCTCCAGAGGTTCTAGCTCTTTCTTGGAGCAAGAACATGATCTGGTACGGACCAGGCGGAATTGGCGCAAGCTACACAATTCCTCGTTACCAACAACAACACCAACTACCATTCAGAGGCGGTCTAACTGATAAGGTGTTCAATGGACACGTTTGCAGATTTGCTGAGGGTAACTTCGCTTGCTTCTTTGGCTGGCCAAACCTATCAAACAAGCCAATCGGCGGTTTCTTAGGCCTACCAGGCGGAACTAAGGGCGATATGCAGGTTGTTGATGTATATTCTCGTCGTGGTGAATTCCTTGAGGAGAACTGGGTACTAATCGACCTACCATACTGGCTAAAAATGCAAGGCTTAGATATCTTCGAGAGAACAGCAGAGATTCTAAACCCATAGTAATAATGAATTTTGGGTGAAAGCGTGCTTTCACCCATTTTTGTCGAAAGGAGAAAATATGTCTTTAATTGATTCAATAATTATTATAGCCTATTTAGCGTTGATGCTATTTATTGGCTATTATGTCGGAAAAGATAACAAGGATAAAGATGACTATTTCTTAGCAGGGCGTTCTATGCCTTGGATACCAATCGCACTTTCTGTTGCAGCAACGATGATAAGTGCCAACGGATTTATCGGAGGTCCTGGTTGGGCATATTCAGATGGAATGTTCCCAGTAATGGTTAATATCACAACTCCGCTAGCAATTTTCTTTGCTATTTCTGTGACAGCGCCTGTTATATATCATTTGAAAATCACTTCAATTTATGAGTATATGGAAAAGCGTTTTGGCAGTTTATCAAGAGTTCTAACAGTGTTACAATTCTTTATCAACTCGCTAATTCAAGTTAGCTCAATGGTGTTTATACCAGCGCTAATAATACAAACTGTTACTGGATGGTCATTAAACGTTATCGTGCCTGTAATTGTAATTCTCGCCTTAATCTACACTCTAATTGGTGGAATAAAGGCAGTTATATGGACAGATGCTATTCAGATGGTAGTTGTGGTTGGTGGTGTGTTCTTAATTTTGATTAACGCATTCCAAGGCACAGGACTTAGCATTTTTGACACACTAGCAACTGTTAAAGAAGCTGGTAAGCTCGACACAATGAACTTCGCTTTAGACTTCCATGCTCCAAATATGTTCTGGGCAACCTTAATTGGTGGTGGAGTTATGTGGCTGAGATATTTCTGTTTTGACCAAGTTCAAGTCCAAAGAGTATTAACAGCAGACTCAATGAAGGGGTTAAAGCGCTCTTTAGTTGGTAGTGCAATATTAATGAATGTTGTTTATTACTTTATGTTGTTTGTTGGTGTAATATTATTTGTATTTTATGGTGGCAGAGAGTTTGAAAACTCAAACTCAATTATGATTACATTTATTCTTGAAGAGCTACCAGTTGGACTAATAGGTTTAATTATAGCAGGTGTGTTTGCGGCTGCAATGTCTAGTGTTGACTCGCTAATTAACTCAATGACAACAGTATTCACAAAAGACCTATATGAAAAATACTTTAATAAGGAAAATCAAGAAGTTACTCTGAAAATGTCAATGGCTATTTCAACTGTAATTGGTATTTTAATTATTTTTGTTGTATTAATAGGATTTAGTGGCACAGTAAGCTCAATCTTAAACACAGTTGGTAGTTATATCTCATACTTCTCTGGTCCTGCTGCTGGTGTATTTATCCTTGCTATGTTCACAACAAAAACTAATGATAAAGGCGCGTCAGCTGGCTTTATTGGAGGCTTTGCATTTGTACTATTTATTTCAAAAACATTTGGCGTTAACTGGCTATGGAACCCAGCAATCGGTTGTTTTGGCGCTCTGATAATTGGCTATTTAGTAAGCTTATTAACTGGCGGAGAAACCGATCCAGAAAAGCAAAAATATACTGCAATGAATATTAGAAGAACTATGCTTGCTGAAAAAGTAGAGATGGAAGATGGTGTATCTCTAGTTCCTTTTGCTGTTGATAGATATGCTAAGCTTGCATTAGGATTTTTTGTGCTTCAATATGTAATTTTAGCTATTATTCAGTATAGTTAGTCAAAGTATTGGTGAAATTGTTAGAAGAAGCCTAAAAATCACTAAAAATTACATTGTTATACTTGAATAATATTCGCGAATATAGTAAGATAGATAAGGAACTAAAGGCTTCTTTTAACAAAGCGAAATGGGGTGAGTAACTTGATTAGAAAAAATAGTAATGCAAGAAAGGCTGTAACATCAAAAGATGTAGCACGTCTAGCTGGTGTATCTCAGCCGACAGTGTCAAGGGTATTCAACCCTAGCAATGCGGCAGCTGTTGCTGAGGATGCTAGAGAAAGAGTGTTAAAAGCAGCAGCAGAGCTAGGTTATAGAAGAAACTTTATTGCTAGCGCAGTAAGTAGTGGAATTACAAATATAGTTGGTGTTGTAGTTGGTTTTGGTGTCGGTCCTTTCTATAAGGAGGTTCAGAGCAGCCTTATAACTGAAATACAAAAAGCCGGCAAAAAATGCCTTATTTTTAAAGTGGAAGAGCAAAAAATGTTAGATGAGCTAATAGAAAATGTACTTCAGTTTCAGGTAGATGCGATAGTAGTGCTTTCACCAGCTATATCGAAGGCTTCAATTGCTAGTTGTGTTAATAGGCAGACACCGATTATTTTATTTAACAGACATATGTCAAATGTTGATGCACATTGCGTTTATTGTGATAACCTTGTTGGAGGAATGATTGCTGGAGAGTATATCGCTTCTAGAGGGCACAGAAATATAGCTTATATTGGGTATATTGATGAGGTTTCTTCTGAAATAAAAAGGCATGATGGCTTTTTAGCAAAGCTTAGCGATTATGATATTTATGATGTGATGGAAGAATTTTCGGAGTATTCATATGAGTCTGGCTGCATGGCTGCGAGAAAATTGTTTAAGAAATATAACAAGCCAACAGCAGTATTTTGTACTAGTGACCTTATTGCGATGGGGGTTATGGATGTAGCGAGATATGAATTTGGGCTTAGAGTTCCAGAGGATATTTCGGTTGTTGGCTTTGATGATATACCAATGTCTTCATGGGCTGCATATTCCTTAACAACAGTTCGACAACCAATTGACAAGATGATTGAAGCGACTGTTGATATTATTAAGCAAACAAAATACAACTCAGAGCTTCCTCGCCAATCTATTAGAATTCCTCTTGAAATAGTTGAGCGCAAAACAGTAATTTCGAAATAAAACGACCCTCAGTTCAATTTGAACTGAGGGTCGTTTATGTGTTATCTATATCTTGTGATAATATGCACCAACAATAGAAAATGTATATTTGGTGAAATTGTAGGGAATACTCTTTTGCACTCCAATCACATTAAAATCTAAGTAATCAAATTTATGCAAATAGTCTTTTTGCAATGTCGAGGAGTTTTCTTTCTGTGAGGCTCATATATGCATCTTTTCTCCACATTGCGACTATCTCAAGGCAAGCAGAAGGATCGCTTATACGTCTATGTTCTGCTTCGTTAACGCTCTTAATTATTTTAAGAGTCATTTCTGGAACTATAGCAGCGCCAAGACCAGCAGTTGCAAGGCGATAAGCAGTCATGTTGCTTGCAGTTTCTATAACCACATCCATCTCAATATTTCGTTTACCAAGCAAGTTTCGGACAGTTTCTCTAATGCTTTGTCCGCTTTCTCTGCTTATATAGGGCATTCCTTTAAGTAAAGAAATGTCGACCTCGCCAGTTGGAATCTTATATTTATCTGCAAGCTCGTGGGATATAATAAGTAATAGAGGATCGCTATATATATGCTCAAAATCAAAATCTCCTTTGAGATAAGTCTTTGGTGCAATAACATAGTCAACTCTACCTTTTTCAAGGTAGTTCATTAACAAGCTAGTGTTTCCTTCAATCATTTGAATTTCAGTGTTGGGGAACACCTTTTTAAATTCAGACATCATGAGAGGCATCATATAAGTTGCTCTTTCTCGAGGCATACCAATCTTTATTCTGCCTTTTTTGCTTTGGGAAATATCGCTAAGCTCTTTAAGCATAGAGCTTTGTGTGTTTAGCATGTCATAAGCAGCTTCAACATATTTCTCGCCAGCATATGTAAGCGAAATAGGGTTAGTGGTTCTATCAAATAATCGTACTCCAAGTTCTTCTTCAAGCTTTGATATATAATGGCTTAACGAGGGCTGCGATATATATAAATGTTTCGCCGCCTTTGTTATACTTTTATATTCAGCAACAGTGCAAATGTATGTTAGTTGTTTAATATCCATTGTATACCTCCATCTTAAAGTTTATAACAATATTTTAAAAGGGGATTTTAGTAGCCAAGTTTTTTAAGCTGTTCAGCAAAGTTAGCTGGGATAATGTTATCAGTCGCTTCAATTTCTGCTTTAAGCTTTTCCATTTTATCAACCTTATCCTGTGCGTTAGCCATAATTTGCTCTGCAAAGGCTGGAGGAACAACGCAAACACCATTTCTATCAGCAACAATTATATCGCCAGGATTTACAACAACACCACCGCAAGAAATAGGCACATTGATCTCGCCATTAGAGTTCTTTGTACTGCTTCCTGCTGTGATAGATTTGCAGAAGATAGGAAATCCAATTTCTTCAATTTCATCAATATCTCTAACAGCTCCATCAATTACAACACCAGCAAGACCAAGCTTTTTGCTCACAAGGCTTCTATGATCGCCCCACACAGCATTGTTTCCAGTTCCTTTTGCGTCTATAACTAAGATATCGCCAGGCTTAGCAAGGGATAAAGCCTTTGTTACTAAAAGGCTATCGCCCATCATTAGCTTTAGAGTTATTGCTGTTCCAACAATTTTTTCTTTAGTGGTAACCGGTTTGATATGATAGTCCATAGCGTTGTATAATATAGTTCCATCACATAATTCTGGAGCAGTATACTTACCAACTCTTTCAACTAGCTCTTTAGAAGGTCTTTCAATCTCCTCAACTATTCTATACCCAATTTTTAAATCGCTCATTACGATTCCTCGCTTTCTAATATTAAAGGCTAAAGAAGTTATTTTTAGATAGCTCGCTTTAGCCTTTAGTTATTAAATGTATTTTTTAGATTATTTTAGTGCTTCACGCATGAATACGCCAACACCAACTCCAAGCTTATCGCCAACGCCCATCTTGAATAGAACTCTTTCAATTGCAGCGATAGAGCCAACAAGGTCATGCATGTCAACATTGCCCATATGTCCAATTCTGAACAGCTTGCCAGCATAAGCAGCAAGACCACCAGCAACAATAATGCCCTCTTCTTGAACCATAGCTCTAAACTTAGCATCATCAACACCATCCATGTAGATAGCGTTAGATAGAGTTGGAGCTTCTACACCTTCTTTAGCTAGAATGCCAAAGCCTAGTGCTTTAAGAGCTTCTCTAACAGCTCTTGCCCATTTTTCATGTCTGTTGTATCTATTTTCGATACCCTCTTCTTTGATAATACGAAGGCTATCTTGTAAAGCCCAAACAAGGTTTACAGCAGGAGTAGCGAAGTATTTAGAAGGATCTTGCATGATAGGAATCCACTTATAGTAGTCAACATAGTACTCTGGGATTGTATCGCCTAAAGTATCGCGTCTTTCTAGAGACTTCTTAGAAGCAAGAAGGATAGCAAGACCAGGAGATACACCAAACGCCTTTTGAGAACCAGTTAGCAGAACGTCAATATGCATATTGTCCATATCTTCTCTAGCGCCCATAGTCGCAGCAACACCATCAACGATATAGATAGTATTTGGGAATTTTTCATTAATCATCTTACCAATTGCTTCAATTGGAGCAACTGCACCTGTTGCAGTATCAACATGAGTTACAGTTACAGCAGCATAGCTCTTTTCGCTTAGCTTCTTTTCGATAGCATCAACAGATACAACATCGCCCCACTCAGCGCTGATGATATCAACATTTAGGCCTTTTCTCTTTGTAACATCTAGGAATCTATCGCCAAAGAAGCCGTTAGAAACGATTAGTAGGTCATCTCCAGCCTTTGTGTTGTTAGCGATAGCCATTTCCATTGCAAGAGTACCAGTACCAGCAATTACAAAAGCTTGACCAGAGCAGTTTAGTAGCATAGCCACATCATCAATAACGCTCTTGTAGTCTTTAACAAATTGAGCATCACCAAAAGCACAAGTATCTCTGCCCATTTGATCTTGAATGCTTCTAACTGTTGGAGTTGGTCCTGGGATCATAACTATTTTTCTGTTAAACATTTTTGTTTTCTCCTTAAACTGTGTTTAATATTTAATCTAAAGGTAAGGAATATTTTCCACACTTTAATATAAACCTATTTCTTTAAGAAAGGTAATTGCCCACCAGCTAAAACAATTTCAATCTCGTCATCAGACATCTCAACAACCGTTTCAAAGCTCTTTCCTGTTGTTAAGTTTTCAACAATAACCCTCTTGTTTCTTATTTGTGCTGGAAGATCAGTGATTTTTAAAGTGTCCTCTAATGAAATATTATCATAATCAACAGGATTTGTAAATATTAAAGATACAACTCCATGATTAATTAAGTTGTTTTTGTGTATTCTAGCAATAGATTTTGTTATAACAGCCTTAACGCCTAAGAACATAGGGGAGATAGCAGCATGCTCTCTACTAGAACCTTGACCATAGTTTTCTCCGCCAATGATAATGCTACTACCAAGCTCTTTTGCTCTACTAACAAAGTCCTCATCATATCTTGAATATGTATATTCAGCGATTAAAGGAATATTTGATCTCATAGAAGAGAACTGCGCATTTGCTGGTGTGATATCATCTGTGGAGATATTATCGCCGCCCTTTAAGCTAACCTTAACTTCAAGCTCTTGAGGAACAGGGTTGTTAATAGGTAGTGGCTTAATATTTGGACCTCTAATAATCTCAACCTTCTTTGCTTCTTCAAGCGGAAGGGGAGGGATGATTAAATTGTTGCTATTAACATAAAGCTTTGGTTCTTTAACTTCAGACAAGAAGCTAAGATCATCAAACAAATCCCTAGGCTCTGCTAGATATCCTAAAATTGCTGTTGTAGCTGCAACTTCTGGGCTTACTAGATATAGTGAAGCATCAGCTGTGCCGCCTCTGCCTTTAAAGTTACGGTTAGAAGTTCTAATAGAAACTCCGCCAGTTGCTGGAGCTTGACCAATACCAGTACACGCACCACACGCAATTTCAGTTATTCTGGCACCAGCATCCATTAGTACATCAATTAGCCCTTCTTGCATTAGTTGCCTGAAAATTTGTCTAGTTGCAACTGAAACAGTCACACTAACATCTTCGTGTATAGTCTTGCCCTTCATAATAAGAGCAGCTTTTTTGATGTCTGTGTATGATCCATTTGTGCAGCTTCCAATATATACTTGCTGAACCTTTATTTTGCCAGCTTCTTTGATTGTTTTTATTTGATCAGGCATATGAGGACAAGCAACTAAAGGAACTAGCTCGCTTAGGTTTATTGTAATCTCTTCATCATAACTACAACCCTCATCTGCCTTTAGCTCAACAAAATCTTGCTCTCTACCTTGAGATATAAAGAAATCTCTAACAATTTCATCGGCTTCGAATATAGAAGTAGTAGCACCAAGTTCTGCCCCCATATTAGCAATTGTTCCTCTTTGAGGCACTGAAAGTGTTTTGCATCCTTCGCCTACATATTCAAAAACTCTGCCGAGTCCGCCTTTAACGCCATAAATTCTCAGCATTTCAAGGATGACATCCTTAGCAGCAACGCCAGCTTGAAGCTCGCCGGTTAGGTTTACTTTAACTACCTTAGGCATTTTTAGTCGCATTGGGAAGCCCGCCATAGCAGAAGCTGCGTCCATTCCTCCAGCACCAATCGCAAACATTCCAATTCCGCCGCCTGTTGTAGTATGGCTGTCTGTTCCCATTAGCGTTTTGCCTGGTATACCAAACTTCTCATACTGAACAGAATGGCAGATACCATTGCCAGGTCTTGATAGATAGATACCATATTTCTTAGCGATAGATTGAAGGAAGATATGGTCATCTGGAGTTTTGTTGTCTACATATAGTAGGTTATGGTCAAGATAGCTAACAGAAACCTCAGTCTTAACTCTATCCAAATCTAAAGCCTCAAACGCTAAATATCCCATTACTGCTGTAATATCATGGGTTAAGGTTTGATCGATTTTGATGTAGATTTCTTCGTCTGGAACAAGATTTGCTTCTTTAGTAAGATGCGATTTTATGATTTTTCTTGTTAAGTTTTCTTTCATAGTACCTCCTAGTTATTTTTGTATGAACTGAAATAAGTAAATACCATTAAATTATTTGACTAATTGAGCCCTTCCAAATACATAGTACACTAGCTAAAAGCTATTTGTAAAATACTAATTAAAACATAGATTACATAGTTTTTTTCTATATAAACAATAAAAAAATAAGAGCATTAGCTATTTTGTATAGCTGCTATGCTCTTATTTATATTAGATTTAGAAGAAATCTAATATAAATTGTCCATTTGCTCGGTTGTCACATAGTGACGAGAGCAAGGACATCAAAATCGCCCCTGCGAGGAATATGAATAATCGGAACGTAGTGGAGGTTATTTATATTAGATTTAGAAGAAATCTAATAT
>CAYJEV010000031.1:0-16819 GCA_964369265.1 uncultured Oscillospiraceae bacterium | reverse complement strand
GTTTTCTCTTCATTAGAAAAAACACATCTTGAAGCTATCGCCAAAAAGCTAGTAAACTTAGTGGTGGCTAGGCTTGAAAAGCTCGAAATCCACACTACTATTACCGATAAAGTTATTGCGAAAATACTAAAAGATGGTTTTGACCCTAAATATGGCGCTCGCCCTCTAAGGAGATGTGTGCAGAAGCTTGTGGAGGATAACATCGCAAGCAAAATGCTTGTTGGAGAGATAAAGGCTGGGGACTTTATCATTCTCGATGTTGTAAACGGTGAAATTGACATTTCTCATAAAATAACAACCACTATTTAGTGATTTTCGCTTCTAGCATTACTGTTGACTTATTGTTTCGCAGGGTATATAATTATTCAGTAACTAACAGGAGATACATTTAACGCCTGTTATGCTAGGAGGTAGCAAATTGAATATTTTTGGCGACTTTTTCCGTAATTTTGGCAAGATGTCAAAGAACTTAAAGATGTTTATGTGGTGTGTCTTTCTTGTTGGAATTATTATCTCTTCAACAAATGTTCTTTTAAATATCTATTATAAAGACTTAGGCTTTTCTGAAAGCATCATCGGCAACTTAATGTCTATTAGGACAATAGGAACTTCTCTTGGTGCAATTGTTGCAATGTTTTTGGTAGAAAAGATAGGGAGCAGAAAATCTCTTTATGTGGCATTTATTGGGATGGCTGTTTCAGGGCTTGCTTTTGTAAACATACTTTACATGCCTGTGCTTCAAGTATCTTCTATGATATTTGGAATATCGCAAGGCATCTTCACAGTCCAGCAATCCCCTATCCTAAGAAACAACAGCAAAACTGAAAATGTAGTCAACAACTTTTCAGCCTCGTTTGTAATAAGCAATGGAGCAATGTTTTTTGGTAATGCAATTTTCGGCATTATATCAGATACTTTATCCAGCACTGGCAGCCAAGTTGGCGGAAGAATGATTGCGCTTAATTTAAGCTTTATATTTATGGCAACTTCAGTCTTCGCTATCTCAAGAATGGAGATTAAAGACCATGTCGCAAAAAGCGAAGATGATAAAATAACCTTTAAGAAGTTTGCTTCTGCGCTTGATAATAGAATTAAGCTATATCTAGTTAAGGTATCTTTGGTTGGTATTGGTGCTGGGCTTACAATCCCTTTCTTTAGTGTGTATATTCAGCATGCCCTGCAAACAACAGACACTGTAGTTGGTGTTATAATGAGCATATCCCAAGTTGGAACTGTTCTAGGAGGGCTTGTAATTCCTTCTCTAACAAATAGATTTGGCAGAGTTAAGACAATAATTGCTTGCCAGCTTCTTAGCATTCCTTTCCTACTATCCATCTCATTCCCTCAAGGCATTATCATATTAACAATAAGCTTTTTCTTCCGTTCTAGCTTTATGAACATGGCAAACCCTTTAATAGAAAGCTTATCAATGGATTTAGTCGATGAGAAGTATAGAACTATGATGAGTTCTATTTTCCTCTTAACCAACTTTGGCTTTAGGGCAATCGGCACTTCAATTGGCGGATATATGATGGAGAACATCTCCTATAACGCCCCTTATTACTTCACTATTATGTTCTATATGTTAAGCACACTGCTAATATATATTATTTTTGGCAAGGGTAAGGATAAGGTAGCTACTCAGTAAATCTAAAATAATAGTAATTAAATTTAGCCAATGTGAAACTATGCTCACATTGGCTATTTTTCTTTGTTACTTTAAGAAGTGATGGCTAACTATAATCATACTAAGCTATCTCTCTTAATTAGATAATAAGCAAGTCCTAAGAATGTTGTTGATATAATAACCCAAAAGGTTGGTTTTATCCCTCTGCTTTTGCAGTCTTTATAAACAAAGTTTAGTATGTAGATAAACACTGGCAAAAATGCAAAGCACATAAATACTGCAGAAGCTATCATAAGATATAAAATAGTAGTTTCAGCATAGTTGCCTGAAAAATTGGCATAAATTCCGAATAGAAATAATGAAATAAAAATGATAAGCGATATAATTATAAATGCGATTAAAGGTTTGGATTTTTTCATAGTGACAATCTCCTTTCTCATGTTAAGCACTAGCTCAACCCTTGAATTTGGATTGCGCAGCTCAACAACTGACACATTCAAAACATCAGCAAGCTTAAAAAGCTTCTCCGAAGATGGTTCAGCGAGATCATTCTCCCATTTAGATATGGATTGTCTGCTAACCTCCATCATCTCGGCTAAATATTCTTGCGACATTCCGTTTAATTTGCGAAGCTCCCTTATTTTCTCTCCTAGGCTCATACTCATCAGCCATCACCTCCTGATTTCACTATAAATTCTTTAACCTTTTTAGTCTATAAACTATACCGCAACTTTAGTTTACATTTGGTTGCGTTTTAAATTTTCTTTAAATTCACACTTAATCTATTTCCTTTTTTAATAATACCACCAAAATTTGTTAATTTCAACTCTAGTGAATTTTACAAACAAAAAATCTAACATCAGTTTTAAAGCTAAAGCATATTATATTTCTTTATAACCTTATAATTACCCTTAACTTATTGTCGATTTTCAAATAATAATCTATATTTTAGAAATTTAGGTTAAATTTGTGTATAAGCAAAGTAATAATGATAATTATTACTATTTTCGATAAAAATTAACCCTAAACTTTGTTATAGATGTCAATTGAAATAATTTTGATGATATGTTATCATTAAATCACGGTAAAGCAAGGGCGATACCAAGCTTAGACAAAGCAAATAAATTAAACAAAATATATTAAAAATTATTAAGGAGAAAAATTATGAAAAAGTTTGTATGTTCAGTATGTGGTTATGTTCACGAGGGAGATTGTGCTCCAGCTTCCTGTCCAACTTGTAAGGTTGGCGCTGAAAAGTTTAGCGAGCAATCCGGCGAAATGTCTTGGGCTGCAGAGCATGTAATTGGTGTTGCTCAAGGTTCTTCTGAGGACATTATGGCTGATCTAAGAGCTAACTTCGAGGGCGAGTGCACAGAAGTTGGTATGTACCTAGCAATGGCAAGAGTTGCACATAGAGAAGGCTATCCAGAAATCGGCCTATACTGGGAGAAGGCTGCTTGGGAAGAGGCAGAGCATGCTGCTAAGTTTGCTGAGCTACTAGGCGAAGTTGTAACAGCTTCCACTAAGAAAAACCTAGAGCTAAGAGTTGCTGCTGAAAATGGCGCAACTGCTGGTAAGTTTGATCTTGCTAAGAGAGCTAAGGCTGCTAACCTAGACGCTATCCATGACACTGTTCATGAGATGGCTCGTGACGAGGCTAGACATGGTAAGGCTTTTGAGGGTCTACTACAAAGATACTTCGGCTAATTTCATATTTCATATATACAAAGAAAAGCGAGATGGTTTTTATCATCTCGCTTTTCTATTGACTTTAATGCCTCAAATGATATACTAATTATAGTGGTAATTTTGATGTCCGTTTTACGAAATATAATATCATAGTTCTAACTCTTGTTTATTTAATTTTTAATCTTAGTTTTTACTATGTGTTGTGTATATTTAAATTTTTAACTATAAAAAGGAATAACCAATGAAAAAGAATCTTATTTTAATAATGACTGTTATATTTTCTTTGACATTTTCAGCTTGTTCAGCAGTAACTGATAGCGAAATCAGCCAATCATCAATAAATAATGAGCAAAGTGATATTTCAATTGAACAACAATTTAATGAAATTATGTCAGAGCTATCAGACCCAACTTCCGCTCATCTCAAAATTAACTCTGAAAGCAAAATGATATTAGCAGACAGTTCTGTTATATCAAATGACGAACACGAAATTAAATATGATATGAGAGAACAAGGAAATATAAAATACCATAGTATTTCAAATTCATCCTCATCAGCACTTGAAGGCAATATTATCGCTGAAACTTATTATTTAGATGGATATTTTTACACGAAATATGGCAACACTAAAATTAAATATGAATCCCCAGAGCAAGAGGCTTTTCAAGCTGTTGACTATTCCTCATTAACTTTTAAAGCAGAAGAGCTACTAAACTTTTCATTTGAAGAAAATGAGCAACATAACACTTTTAAATATTCTATAAAGGAAAACAGTCTATCACAGCATATTGAACAATTAGAGGAAATTTATGGTGCGACAGACGAGATAGAATTTATAACAGCAAGCGGAGAAGCAATAATTTCAAAGGAAGGAAACCTCTTAAAAACCAATATGCAAATTGAGTTAAAAATAAATGCTCCTTCCCTTTCAGCAACAATTATAACAAACACTAACACAGAGTATTATTCCATCAATGAAAATATTGAAATCATCTATCCAGAAGATTTACAAAGCTATATAGAATATTAAACTAAACATAAAACGCAAAGGAGAATACACAAATGAAACTATTAATAGCATCTGATTTACATGGCTCTTATGAGGCGCTAAAAGCTCTAATTGAAAGATTTGAAGCTGAAAAATGCGAGAGAATACTGCTTCTTGGCGATTTATTATACCATGGGCCAAGAAATGGGCTTCATCCAGCCTACGACCCTATCAAGACAATTGACTTAATTAAAGAATATGCAGATAAAATATTTGCCGTTAAAGGCAACTGCGATAGTGAAGTTGATGAGATGGTGACTGGGCTTAACCTCCCTGTTTTTACAACGCTATACAATAATGAACATCTAATTTTTGCAACTCATGGTCATCACTATAGCCCTCAAACGCCTCCTAAGCTGTATAGAGGAGATGTTTTGTTAACTGGGCACACACATGTTGTAGCTTGCGAGGTTTATGATAACTTCACATACATAAACCCAGGCAGCCTTTGCTTTCCAAAAACTGATAATGGACCAACTTACATTGTTTTTGATGATGGCAAATTCATATTCAAAAAACTAGATGGAACTGTTCTAATGGAACATAGTCTTGCTTAGCCGCCCACACATAATCCGAATACGCCTCACATCGCCGTATTCGCACCTTATGCTTCGTCCTCCTCATCACCATATGCACACCACCCACACATAATTAGCACTCAAATTAAGGCAGTACCGAGCATAAAAGCTCGGCACTGCCTTTTCTATTTTATTATTTATTTAGCATTTAAAATGTCATAATGCGATAATATCAATCTTTACTTAATCAATCGCAATGCAGTAGCAATTATTTTTTATATCCACATTTTGGGCACACACCGTGCTCATCTAAAGCAATTCCACATAAAGGACATCTTGCAATATCATTCTTAGTGCAGAACTCTGCTGAAGCTGCATTCACTCCGCTTGTGAAAGTTATTTTAGCGATGTTTAGCTTATCTTTTAGTAAATCATAAACTATCTTTATCATGCCCTCAACTGTCATTGTTTCTTTTGTCACAACAAGGCGACAATCAGGATATGCTGTTGCAAGCTCTGTTTTAAAGGCTGGGCCTTTCATAGTGTTTTGTGGAGTTCCATCCTTAATTCCAGTATCCTCATAAACTTTTAGGATAGCTGGAAGCAAAGGATCATCTTCTCTTAGAATTAGAGCATGGTCGAAGTTTTTTAGCAGCTCCCAAGCTGTCTTTTGAATTTCGTTACAAGGGAAAACCATATTCACTCCCTCGTTAACTGTATCTTCAACCTCAAGAGTTAAAATTCCTGTATGTCCATGCAGATACTGCGCCTCGCCTTTAAATCCATAAAATCTGTGTGCGTATTGTAAATCTAAAACTGTAATACTTCTCATAACTATCATTCTCCTTTTAAATAAATATTTGCGCAAGATTCAAATTAGCTCTTGCTTTAATTCAAACAACTATATAAAATCTTTTTAGCTGTTATAGTAATTATAACATAATATCCAAGTTTAAACAATATATTTTATGTTTATTTTATACTAAAAACTAAACGAAAAATAATAATAAAAACTGTTATTTGTTACAACAAATATTCCCCAAAAATGAAATAAATACACCAATGTGAATTTATTTTCCAATTGGTGTATTTATTATTAAAGTAATTAAATTTGTAGTTTTATTCAGAAATTATCCATTCTTTTTTTATTCGCCAAAGGCAGGCTTGAACGCTCTCGACAGAGCTGTAATTGCCAGCTTTAATTTCTTTATCATATCTAAATAGTCTTTTCCAGCTTTCTAATACTTCTTGTTTTAAATCAGGATAAAAGTTTGTAAGCATAATATCAATCTCTTTTTTTATTCCATATTCTTCAATTTTTTGCTTAAAACGCCTCTCATCTTTTTCGTCTTCACCTAAGTATTTAAGGCAGATTACCTTATTATAGTCCTTAACATCAAAGAATATTGCTTCTTCAGTTGGCACTGAAAGCTTTAATGCTCCCCCTCCTGATAAATCAACACTATATAAATCTTTAAATGCCCAATACGGATATTCAGCTTCGTTTGGCATTTTAGCATATTTAACTGCCTCAGACACAAAGAAGTCGTACACAGTTGTAAAAATAGGAGCAGACTCATGGTATTTTTTTAGGACATATTCCCTCTTTGAATAACATACCCCATCTCTTTCAATCGCTTCGACAACAGGCTTTGCTTGTGCTGAATATAAAATCATTCTGTTATGCTTACTATCCATTCTTTCTTAACCTCCCATATGTTGCCATAGTTATTGCTATTATGTATTATGATGCTTTCATCGAACAGCCTTTTCCAACTATCAACAATCTCTCGTTTAATTTGAGGATAAAACTGCGACATATAAGCATCAACATCACTAACTCCATACATAGAGAGCATTTTTTGGTGTGCCTTTAAATCATTTTCATTTGAGGGAATGTAAGAATAGTTAAGTATCATTCCCCATTTATCAATGTTAATATAAGTTAGCAGCTCCTCATCAATAGAAAGCTCTAATATTATAGCATTTGGCGTTTTTAGCATTGTCGTTTCTTGCTTTAGCGAAACCCACACAGGATACTCTGCATCTTCTGGCCTCTCTTTAGCATTAGGGGTGTTTCTAACCAACCAATCATAAACTTCAAACACTAAATGTTTATGCTCTTCAAGATCTGTCATTATATACTTCTTCTTTGCTGTGTATCTCCCTGTTTCTTCAAGCTCTTTTAAAATGTCCTTGCTTTGCTTTGTCCACACAGTAACCTTCCCCATAATAACACTCCTTCCACCTGCCATTAAGCTGTTGCTAAATATCCCTTAGTCTATCTATAATTTGCGGGGAAACCCCATAGACTATCATGGTGTTTTTCATATACTTCATTGTTCGTTTAACAGCCTCATCTATAGATAGGTTTTCGTGGTTATATATCATTCTATCTAGCATTCCTGCAAATAATAGTATATTCATCTCGCTTATCTCTCTGATATTATCGGCTGAAAGATATTTTTCTGCAACAGCTTTTTTAAGAAGTATATAATCTCTTGCATAAATATTATCTTCAACAAACATTGGTATATATTCTAGAGTCGACTCTGGTATTTCATCTTTGAATAGCTCAAAATATGAGAGTATTGCCTCGTTTACCTTCATATGAGATTGCTCGCCAAAAAATAAATCTCTATAAAATAATGGCTTGCTATAGCAATGACGGCAAAAACACTTCCAGACCAAAAGATAAACTTCAATCGTATTCTTTTTATTTGCTATATATTTTGGTAAGTCAATTGTATATTCTTTAAGATTTCTAAGCGAGGTGAAAAAGATTAGATGGTTAAGGCTATCAAAATAATTATAGAGTGTTGCGCTATTATATCCAGCTAAAGCAGACACTTTTTTAACAGTTACTGCATCAATTCCTTCGCTATCAATTATCTTTGTTGTTGCATCAACGAAATATCTAAGCATCCGTTGTTTCTGTAAACTCTTGTTATCCATTTGAATTTCCTTTCTCTTTTTTTAAAAAATACACCTTAATTATATCATGAATGCGTTTATAATTTCAATCCCTAATTTTGCCTTTCCAATTTATGTTATATAATGACGATAAAAAAGGTGAAATTTGTGATAATATAACTAAAATTTGTGTTTGATTATTTATTTACTTTTTATATTTAATGATTTATATTTTCTATAAGACCGTTGGTTATATATCAAATATTTTTAGGAGGATTTTTGTTATGAGATTAGAATTTGGCAATTTCTTTGTTAAAGACATTGTACTTTCAAACGAACACTCATTCAAAGATGGTATTCTTAGCATCAATAAAGAAGAAGCTTTGAAGTTTGTTCTTGCTGATGAGGCTATTACTGAGGCTGATCTATATGTAGTTAAGCCTGGTGATAAGGTGCGTCTTTGTCCTGTAAAAGAGGCTATAGAGCCTAGAATTAAGCTTGATGGTGCTGCACTGTTCCCTGGCTACACTGGTGATCTTGCTCCTTGTGGAGAAGGCACTACATATGCATTAAAGAATTGCAGCTTACTAGTTGTTGGTAAGCATTGGGGCGGCTTCCAAGATGGGCTTATAGATATGGGTGGTGAAGGCGCTAAATATACTTACTACTCTAAACTAAATAACATTGTTCTTGTTGCTGATACAAATGAAACTTTTGAGCATCATGAACAACAAAAGAAAAATAGAGCCTTAAGAGAAGCTGGACATAAGCTTGCTGAATATATTGCAACTTGCCTAAAGGAACTAACTCCTGAGTCAACTGAAGTATTTGAGCTTGCTCCAGTTACACATAGAGATGATAAAACTAACAAGCTACCATCAGTAGTTTATGTAATGCAGCCTCAATCCCAAATGGAGGAGCTAGGTTACAACACATTATTCTATGGCTGGGACTGCAATAGAATGCTTCCAACTTTTGTTCATCCAAATGAAGTTTTAAATGGTGCTATGGTTTCTGGTAGCTTTATGCCTTGCTCTTCAAAATGGGCAACTTATGATTTCCAAAACCATCCAAACATCAAGGCTCTTTATGCAGAGCATGGAAAGACTATTAACTTCTTAGGAGTTATTATGTCAAACCTAAACGTTGCTCTTGAGCAAAAGGAAAGATCTGCTCTATTCGTTGCTCAAATCGCTAAAAATCTTGGTGCAACTGCTGCTGTTGTTGCAGAAGAAGGCTATGGCAACCCTGATGCGGACTTTATCGCTTGCGTTGTTGCTCTTGAAGATGTTGGAGTTAAAACAATCGGCGTTACTAACGAGTGTACTGGTCGTGATGGACAATCTCAACCTCTAGTTACTTTAGATGCTAAGGTTGACGCTATTGTATCTTGCGGAAATGTATCACAACTAATTAAACTACCAGCTATGGAAACTGTTCTTGGCGAGCTAGAAGCTCTTGCTAGAGATGGCTTATCTGGCGGCTGGGCAAGTGACGAAGTGTTAGGCTCTTCTGTTAAGGAAGACGGCTCTATCGTTATGGAAAATAACGCTATGTTCTGTGGTGACCAAGTTAGTGGCTGGTCAACTAAGACAATGAAAGAATTTTAGTTTTAATGGAGGTGAAAGCTATGAAAAAGGCTATTCTTTATATAAATCAGTTCTTTGGTCAGATTGGTGGCGAAGACAAAGCTGGTATGGAGCCTGAAATCCACACTGGTCTAGTTGGTCCTGCTGCTGAGCTTGCTAAGAACCTTGATGCTGAAATCACACACACTATAATTTGTGGTGATAACTATATGGGTACTAACACAGAAGCTGCTGTAAATACAATTTTAGAAATGCTTTCTGATAAGGAATTCGATTTATTCCTTGCAGGTCCTGCTTTCCAAGCTGGTAGATATGGCGTTGCTTGTGGTACTATTTGTAAGGCTGTACATGAAAAATTCAATGTACCTGTTGCAACTTCAATGCATGAGGAAAACCCTGGCGTTGAGATGTTCAAAAAGGACATGTTAATTGCTATTGGTGGTAATTCAGCTGCTAAGATGCGTTCTGACGTTAAGGTGCTTGGCGCAATTGGTAACATGCTTCTTTCTGGCGAGCAAATGAAATCTGCCGATGAAATGAACTACTTCCCTCGTGGTATTCGTCACCAAGCATGGCTGGCTGATGAAAAGACTGCTTCCGAGAGAATGGTTGATATGCTTCTAAAGAAAATTTCTGGTGAGAAGTTCCAAACAGAGCTTCCAATTAAAATTTCTGAGCGTGTTGCAATTATGGATGCAATTAAAGATTTAAAATCTGCAAAGATTGCCCTTGTTACAACTGGAGGTATTGTACCTGTAAACAATCCTGATAGAATTCAATCTGCATCTGCAACTCGTTGGGGCAGATACGATATCACTAAGCCATTATTAGGCGGTGAATACAAGACTATCCATGCTGGTTTTGACCCTGCAGCTGCTGACTCTGATCCTAATGTAATTACACCAGCAGATGCACTACACAAACTGCTAGAAGAAGGCTACTACGGCTCTCTACATCCATATTTCTATTCAACAGTTGGTACTGGTACAACAGAGGCTGAGGCTTCTCGTATGGCAATAGAGATTATTCCTCTACTAAAAGAAGATAATGTAGATGGTGTAATTATGGTTTCTACTTGAGGAACTTGCACACGTTGCGGCGCAACGATGGTTAAAGAGTTTGAGAAAGCTCAGTTCCCTGTAGTTCAAATGTGTAACCTTGTTCCTGTTGCAAAGACAGTTGGAGCTAATAGAATTTACCCAACTATCTCTATCCCATATCCTCTAGGCGATCCTTCCACTTCAAAAGAAGACCAATGGAAGCTTCGTTATTCAAGAGTTAAGGGCGCTTTAGATGCACTTGCAACCGATGTTAAGGAGCAAACTGTATTTAAACCTGTTATTTAATAGAACATCACACTTGTCTTGTTTAATTTTAAGCCCCAGCTACTACGGGGTTTAAAATATGACCCAAAAATAATCATGTTCAAAATATATAAAAAACCGTTCAAAATTTGCGCAAAACTATTGATATATTTTAGAGGAGAAATTTATGAAAAAAAGTATTACTTTAAAGCAGATGATTGTATTGTTCGCAGTGGGTATTGGAGCCGGAGCGATGTTTATCCTACCATATCTAAAAGATACATATTATGTTTCGCTTATGAATGGACTTGGCATTACTGATACCGAAATGGGTGGGCTTTTATCGATGTATGCGTTGGCATTTTTGGTAATAGGAATACCTTGCGGATATCTGGCAGATAGATTTTCCACAAAATCTATGCTGGTATTAATTTTGGCTATGACAGCTGCTGGCGGATTTTGGTATGCTACACTTCCAAACTATGCTGCTTGTTTGGTTATCTTCAGCATATGGTCGTTTACCACTACAATGTACTGGCCAATTATGAACAAGGTTTCTGCAGCTATGGGCGAAAACCGTGTTAAGTCATACGGCTATATGGAGTCTTTTAGGGCGGCGGCATATACGGTTATGAGTTTCTGTTCAATATTCGTGTTTACATGGTTTGGCGAAGGAAAAACAGGCATTCAGAGCGTAATCGCGTTATATTCGATTCTCCTTGTTATTATGACCGTTATTACATTAGTATTCTTTAAAACAGATGAGGGCAAGAATACAACATACCCAACCTTAGCAGAGAGCTTTAAGCAAGCATTCTTCTTTGTAAAGACACCATCTATTTGGTTGCTTGGCGGTATTGTATTCTGCACACTTTGTGCATATACTTGCACCGGTATGATCGTACCATACTTAGAGAAAATTATGAATGTATCCCCCCAGTTTGCCGCTGCATTTGGTACTATAAGAATGGCTATTCTACCTACAATCGCAGGAATAACCAGCGGTATCTTTTCGGGTAAACTTGGAAGCGTAAGCAAACTTATGTTTATCGGTTACACCGTAGTAGGTGTTGCCGGTGTGGGCTTGATTATGATTCCGTCAGTTCCAAGTATGCTATATCCATTTATCGCAATTGCTCTAATAGGTATCTTTGCAGTTGTGACAAACAAAACAATGTATATGGCTCCACTAAGCGAACTTGATATTCCTACACACCAGATAGGTATGGCTTCCTCTCTTGTATCAATGATTGGTTTCTCTTGTGAGCTGTTTATCTACACTTTAGTAGGTAACATGGTAGAGACAAATCTGGGCGCAACCGGTTATAACTATGTATTTATGCTTATGATCGCTTTTGTAGTGTTAGGCGTGATATTCACAATCGCACTGAGAAGATATACAGTAAAACCCGCAAAACAAGCGTAATTTTAAAAATAAAATAAACAATATTATTAAGGGAGATTTGTTATGTACAGCAGATATCTAAAAGTAGAGGGCAATGATTTTAACCGTGGCAGAGAAATAGGTGCAATTCTTAAAAACAGAATTGAAGCTAATTATGTGAACCTTGTAAGGCATTATGGGAACTTAGGCTACAACTTTGAAAAATGGGTTGAGCAATGCGACAAGTATATCCCCATTATGGAAAAGTATGCTCCTCACACCTTAGCGGAAGTGCAAGGTATGGCGGCAGGTGCTTGTTTACCTGTAAACAAGGTTCTTGCAATTACCACCGCATATGAGAAGTCTTTTGATTGTGATAAGATAAGTGTTAGTGATAAGTGCACAGCATTCACCGCTATGGGTGCAGCAACAAAAAGCGGTCTAACCATCTGCGGACAAACCAACGATGAAAGAATGGACGAATTCGCTCCCGAACTTGACCTTACAATTCATCATAAATCTGAAGATGGACATGAAATGATGATTTACACACACCCCGGCATTACCGCATATATGGGTTGTAATAACAAAGGAGTTGCTGTTCTTTGGACATATATTGACAACGGTCTAAGAGATCACGGTGTTCCCACTAATGTTATTATTCGCGAAGTGTTGCAGATGGACTATGAACAAGCTGTAGAATACATTCAAACTATTCCACACGCAATTCCAAACTACTTTATGATTTGCCATAAAGACAAGGGTTCGACCGGTCTTGAGTGTTTCCCAAACAAGGTGTATACAGAGGTATATGAAGTTACAGGTACTCACTCCAATCACAATATTTTTGCACACGGTGAACCCGATACAACGGTTTCTTGGTCTACTCAACAAAGAAACCGCAGAATGGCAACACTTCTACAAGAAAATTTTGGCAAAATTGATGCAAATATCGCTAAGGAGTTTTTCAAAGACCATGCTAATTTTCCATATAGCATCTGCACACACCCAAATCATGTTCGTCCGATGGCTAAAACTCTTGCGGGGCAAGTTTATGATTTGAGCGAAGGAAAAATGTATATCACTCACTCTAACCCTTGCGAATATCCATACCTCTGCCATGAGTTTGATGAATATAAGGCATAATTAACATTTTACAAGCAAAGGTTCCTGCGAAGGTCTTTTATCTATAGCGTGCCCTCACTATGTCGAGATAGCGGGGGTACGCTCTAAACTATCTCTATCCCATATCCTCTAGGCGATCCTTCCACTTCAAAAGAAGACCAATGGAAGCTTCGTTATTCAAGAGTTAAAGGTGCTTTAGATGCACTTGCAACCGATGTTAAGGAGCAAACTGTATTTAAACCAATCATCTAACATAATCCATAACACACCTTAGTTATTAGCTGCCCCTTTGCCTTAATGGGGCAGCAATATTTAGAAACTTTAAGTAAACGTGTATACTTTTAAGAAAGTTAGCATATAAATTCTATATAGTATCATAGTTTAACAAATAATACAATTTAAGATTTTATTTTTAACAAAATTAACAATGTTGAAAACAAAAAATTCTAAGGAGAACGCAATGACTTATAATAAAAATATGAATCCCACCTATGTGGTATCGCTTATTGTTTCCCTTTCAATAGTTGGATGGGGTCTTTTATTCCCTGCAAGCTTCGAGGCTGTAGGAAATGCGCTTTTCTCATATATTTCTAATACTTTTGGTTGGTTCTATTCTGCTGTAATGTTTAGCTTTGTTGTATTTGTTGTTTGGATTGGCTTCTTTAGCAAATACAAAAATATTAAGCTAGGTCCTGACGACTCAAAACCTGAATATAGCAACATTTCTTGGTTTGCTATGCTTTTCTCAGCTGGTATGGGAATAGGGCTTGTATTCTGGGGAGCTGCTGAGCCTCTTAACTACTGGCTGGCTCCTGTTGGTGCTGATCCAACAACTGCTGAAGCTGCTAGATTTGCTATCAATAAATCCTTCCTTCACTGGGGCTTACACCCTTGGGCAAACTATTCTGTTGTTGCGTTAGCTCTTGCTTATATGCAGTTTAGAAAAAATAAGCCAGGGCTTATTAGTACGCTATTCATTCCTCTACTAGGCGAAGATGTTGTCAACAGCAAAATCGGTATAGCAATAGACGTATTAGCAATCTTCGCTACTATAGCTGGTGTTGCAACATCACTAGGTCTTGGCGCTTATCAAATCAACAGCGGACTTAACTTCTTATTCGGCATACCAGAGGACAATATGTCGCTAATAGTTATTATTGCCGTTGTAACAGTGCTATTTATTATCTCTGCTGTAACTGGTCTTGATAAAGGAATTAAATTCCTTTCCAACCTAAATGTTAGTATAGCTCTTGTTATCGCTATTGGTGCAGCAGCTATTGGTGGAATGGTGCCTATCCTTAGAACTCTTGTTGAGGGTACTGGCGACTATATAAACCAATTTGTATATAGCTCCCTACAAACAGGCGCACATGCTGACGCTGGTTGGTTTGGCGGCTGGACTATCTTCTACTGGGCGTGGTGGATTGCTTGGTGTCCTTTCTCTGCTATATTCATTGCAAGAATCTCAAAAGGCAGAACTATTAAAGAGTTTGTGACTGGTGTTCTTCTTGCTCCAACAGCCGTTTCTTTTGTATGGTTTGCTGTGTTTGGCACAATGAGCATTAACACAGGTGTCGAAGTTGCAACTGAAGCTATCCAGTCTACTTCAACAGCTCTATTCGTTGTGCTACAACAATATCAATTTGGCAATATAATCTCATTTGTAGTTATTATCCTGCTATGTACTTTCTTTATCACTTCTGCTGACTCAGCGACATTCGTATTAGGAATGCTGTCATCTCGTGGTGACCTTAACCCTACAACTCAAAGAAAAGTAATCTGGGGACTTATCCAGTCCGCCCTTGCGCTTGCTTTAATGCTTGGTAGTGCAAACGGTCTTCAAATGCTTCAAACAGTATCCATAGTTGCGGCTTTCCCATTTGCAATAATTATGATGTTCTGTATGTACTCCTTTGTAAAGGTACTAAAGCAAAATGAACTATGCGATAAACCTGCTCCAAAGCAAGTTTTTGAAGAAAAGCCTGATGAAATAACTGAAAAGTCAGTTGCAACTTCTCACGACTAATTTAATTATATGTGTTTACATTATTAGAAGTATTAGTCATTAAATTATACTTTTAGCTTTAAACGATGCTTTCTTTATTGAAGGCATCGTTTTTTATATTCTGCCATAGTAACATCTAGCTCCCCCTATAACATAATATAGTATATTTAATAATATCAACATATTCTTATTAAGGAGGAAACGAGATGAATTTCTTTTCTAAACTATTTGGGACTAAAAAGCAAGACGCAGAAAAACAAGAGCTACTGTCAGTTGAGAATATAGTCGCAGATGATAATATAGATGAGGTCGAAAATAATGATATGCTAACAGAGCAATTTAATGGTGATGATAGTAATAAAGTTGAGGCAAAAGAAAATAATTTACAAGCTGAGGTAGTAAACATAGAGCCATTCGCTAATATAGAATTACAAGAAGAGCAAAGCGATTTAGAATCACTTCAAAATGCAACAGCAACAAATGAAAAGGAGAATAAGCTCAGCGACATATCAAAAAAGCTTTTAGTCTATAACAAAACCAAAACCATCGCAGAAGAACTCAGCTTGCTAAGTTTTGATAGAAATGCAGAGAAAAAAGATTATGATAGGCTTTTAAGCCTATTAAAAAGCATCGCAAATGAAGAACATAAAAGGACTGTTGCACACAAAGATCTTCTATCAGCATTAAATGACATAAATAGCATACTAATGACTCCTTTTAATGAAAAGTTTAATGGATTTGCAAATTTTTTCGAGCATTTCCCAAACCTAACAACAGAGTATAGTATCTTAGAGAAATTAAGCACACACCTACCATATATTTATCAAGATAAGGAACTTAATGGATTATACGAAAACTATAAATCAGTTTCATCTGCCTTCAATGCTGCAACTACTGAAAGCATTTCCCTAAAACAAGAACAGGATCTTCTATCAAACGAAATAATAAAATATACTAACACAGTCAATGAAGCCAAACAAAAATATAGGCTCTCTATCGACTGGGAAGGAAAGAAGCCTATTCTTATCTCTTTTGGTAAAAAGCTTGGCGAAAAGCGAGCAAAACTAGAAGAGAAGGAAGAAACCCTCAACAAAGAACTTCTTTTACTATACGAAAACTATCCATCACTTCAAAAACTTCTTTTCCAAAATAGCGAACAAATAATAACCACACTTAAAGATAAAATAGCTGACTTCAACAATATGGAAAATATAGAAAAAGTTATAGGAGAGGTTATTTTTGATTTTGAAGAAATAATACAAATTTATATGTAACACTATTTCTCATAATCGAATAGTATGTAGTGTGCAAACCACAAATAAATTTTAAGGAGAACTTTTATTATGTCAATGCCTAATATTCCAAACATCGATACCACAGTTAATATCAACAGAGATGACGCTATCAACATTATTCTTTCCTCCATCGGTATGGAAGAGCTATCACTTGCTCATATCCTAAATGCTGAGGCAGAGAAAATTCAGTTCGCTCTTGGTACACTAGAAACTGCTGACGCTGCTGCTAGTCTTGAAGATATCATGGCTGTTAATAGCTCTGCTAAGAAAATGCTTAGAGATGTTATCAAGAACGCCTGTGTTATAATAAGCATAATCCGAA
>CAYJEV010000030.1:0-17091 GCA_964369265.1 uncultured Oscillospiraceae bacterium | reverse complement strand
ATCTTTTTTAGGCAAAAATAGATGTATAAAACAATTAGTATTGTATAGGCTAAGGAAAGTCATTGCTATATACACTACTAACTGCAATTCAAAAGATATCATGTTACACCATCCTTTTATTTAAAAAGTTGACATATTTTTCCAAAGTATCGTCTTTATACTTTGCGCCTATATTAAAAACTTCATTAGTTTTCCTAATGATAAGAATGTTCTTTCTTAAAGTCACTTTATTTAGGTTAAATATATATGATTTATGGGGCTTTACAAAGGATTCTGTGGCTTTAACCCTATCCCAAACGTTGTATAGTGTGTCATAAAAAGTATATTCGCTTATTTCTGTGTGAATAATAATGCTATTCTTTTGGCTCTCAAAATAAACTATCTCATCTAATGGGACATGGCTAGAAATACTGCCCTTTTTATAAGAAAACAAAAGATTGCGATTTGCTTCAATTGAAGAATAAACCTGCTTTAAGCTTCTTTCTAGCTTTGAAGAAACAACAGGCTTATCAATAAATCCAATAGCTTGAAAAGGAAAAAGATCCTTTACTCTGGCGTCATATCCAGATATAAAAATAATAAATACATTTGTTGATAGCTTGCGAATTCTCGCTGCTGTTTCAATTCCGTCTATCCCCTTCATTAAAATATCAAGCAAGATAACATCATAACTATTGCTCAAAAGGCTTTCGCACAAGCTCTCTCCGCTCGAAAATGGGTGTATTTCAAATGTATCAGACCACGATTCTTCTATTTTGCTGAGAGCTGCCATTATGCTCTGCCTATCTTGCTCATTATCGTCACAATATGCAATTCTTAACATACTCATGACCCTTCCTTTCTTTAAAATTCACAAAACTACTATTGATTATGGATATAGTTCCACTATATAATTTGGCTGTCTGTATAGTAATTTTATAATTATAATAATCATTACTATAATCATTATAGCATTAAATCTTCAAAAGTCTATAGTTTTCTACATAAAAATTTCTAAATAATGAACATTTCGACAAATTTCTGCATTTTACTTATAAAACCGACTTTTTGACTGTTAATTGTTTCTAAAATATAAACATAAAATGAATAATACAAGCATAGTGATTAAAAGTGTTAAAATTAGAGTTATTTTGCTAGTTTACGGGCCAAATTCCAATCATCTGCACTGCTTTTCACAAAATTATTGTGTTTACTGTAATTTTACAATAAAACTAAATTTTGCAATGTAAAATACATAAAATTGCAGATTATAGATATTTTAATATAGTAAACATCGTTTATTTGCATAAATACAAAAAAACACTTGCACATTTTATACTTGTTTGTATTTTTGTCAATTTTATCAAAAAAAATACTGCTTTTTATCTTTTTTTAATAAACATCGTTTGTATGTTGTATACATTGTCTAACAAACGATTGTTATTTAATTAACTTTTGACTTTTGCTACAAAAACCCCTTGAAATTCAGTTTCATATGTGCTATTTTATATGTAAGGGATATACTTTAAAGCTAAAAACTTAAATGGATGACAGTATCGGGAGAGATCAGAGATGACGCCGAAGGGGACGCAAAAACTCTCAGGCAAAAGGACCGCTACTCGACAAACTCTGGAAAACTGCTAAGGCAGTACCGAAGAAGCAATTTCTAATAAGAATTAGAAGGAATCTTTCAGGTTAATGACAGGGGCACACTTAACAAAGTAAGTGTGTCCTATTTTATTACACAATTTTGAGGAGGTTCATTCATGGAAAAGAAAACACCGCTTTACGAAGAACACTTAAAGCTTTCTGGAAAGATAGTTCCTTTTGCTGGCTATTTACTGCCTGTGCAATACAGTGGAGTAATAGCTGAGCATACAGCTGTTAGAAATGATGTTGGTATTTTTGATGTATCACATATGGGAGAGTTCATCTTAAAAGGAAAAGACGCTCTTAAAAACCTTAACTACATCTTAACTAACAAATTTGATAGCATGCTAGAAGGCGCTTGCAGATACACTTTAATGCTTTATCCAAACGGAACACAAGTTGACGATTTAATCGTTTATAAAATGAGCGAAGAAGAATATCTACTTGTTATAAATGCTTCTAATGTTGAGAAGGATTTTGAGTGGATTAAATCTAACTTATTTGGCGATTGCACCATTGAGGACATTAGCAACGACGTTGGACAAATCGCTCTACAAGGACCAAACTCAAAGGCTGTTATCGCAAAATGCTGCGATGAAAATGAGCTTCCAACAAAGTTCTATAGCTTTAAAGATAAGGTTGTTGTTGCTGGTTGTGAGTGCCTTGTTTCAAGAACAGGCTACACAGGCGAATTTGGCTATGAGCTATACCTTAAAGCAGAAGACACAGCAAAAGTATGGTCTGCATTAGTTGAAGTTGGCGCACTGCCTTGCGGTCTAGGTGCAAGAGATACATTAAGACTTGAGGCTGCTATGCCTCTTTACGGACATGAGCTATCTGATAAAATTCATGTTGCTTCAACTGGACTTTCCTTTGCGATAAAGGCTGATAAAGAAGCTTTCATTGGTAAAGATGAGATAGTAAATCCTCCAGAAGGCTTGCCTGTTAGAGTTGGTTTACAAGTTACTGGCAAAGGCATAGTTAGAGAGAACGAAACTGTTCTTAAAGACGGCAAAGAAGTTGGCGTTACAACAAGCGGCACACACTGCCCTCATTTAGGCTCAGCATTTGCAATGGCATATCTTCAAAAAGAATATGCAGAGCTAGACACAGAACTTACTGTTATAGTAAGAGGCCGTGAAATTCCTGTTAAAGTGGTAGCATTACCTTTTTATAAAAAATAATTAAATTTAAAGGAGAAAATTATCATGAATAATCCACAAAACTTAAAGTATAGCAAGTCCCACGAATGGGTTGAAGACTTAGGAAATGGCGAAGTAAAGATCGGCTTAACTGACTTTGCACAAGATCAACTAGGCGACCTTGTTTTCGTTAACCTACCATCCGAAGGCGACGAAGTTGTAGCTGGCGAAGTATTTGGCGATGTTGAGAGCGTTAAGGCTGTATCTGATCTATTCTGCCCAGCGACTGGTAATGTTGCTGCAGTTAATGAAGAGCTATTAGACGCACCAGAGAGCATTAACCAAACTCCATACACTGCATGGTTAATCAAGTTAACTGATGTTTCTGCTTATGAAGAGCTACTAACAGCAGAAGAATATGAAGAGTTCTGCAACAACCAAAACTAATTAACATAACTAAAATTTAATTTAATAAAGGAGAGAACAATTAAGAAAAATATAGTAATGAGTTTTATAAATTAAGCGCATTGTATTTTATTCTTTATGTTTGCTCCTTATTTTTATAGGAGGACAATATGGGAAACTATATACCATCAACTAATGAGCAAATCTCAGAAATGCTATCTTTTCTAAATATTAAATCACCAATTGAGCTTTTTGAAGATGTTCCTGCCAATCTTCTTCTTTCAAAACTTAATATGGAGGCTGGAATGAGTGAGCCAGAGCTTGTTGACTACATTTCAGGGCTTGCTAACAAAAATAAAGTTTACAGCTCAATCTTTAGAGGAGCTGGCGCATATAACCACTACATACCATCTATCGTTAAGAGAGTTACAGCGAAAGAAGAGTTTGTAACAGCCTATACTCCTTATCAAGCTGAAATCAGCCAAGGCATTCTGCAAAGCATCTTCGAATACCAAACTATGATATGTTCTCTAACAGGTATGGATGCTTCAAATGCTTCTGTATATGATGGAGCAACTGCTGCTGCTGAAGCAACTGCAATGTGCAGAGATAGAGGCAGAAATCGTATTGTTGTTTCTGGCACTGTTAATCCAAGCACACTTGAAGTTATTAAGACTTATTGCTTCGGAAATGAAATGGAGCTAATAGTTATTGAGCCCAAAAATGCATTAACAGACACAGACAAACTAGCTGAAATATTAACTAAGGCTGATGCTTGTGTGTATGTTGAGCAACTAAACTACAACGGACTAATTGAAGACTGTAAAAAAATAGCTGAAATCACACATGCAGTTGGTGCAAAATTTATTATGGGCGTTAATCCAATTGCAGCGGCGGTTATAACAACAGCTGGCGAGTGCGATGCTGACATCGCTGTTGGTGAAGGTCAACCTCTTGGTATGCCTCTATCCTTCGGCGGACCTTACCTTGGCTTTATGGCGTGTAAGTCTGCTTTATCCAGAAAGCTACCAGGCAGAATTGCTGGCGAAACAGTTGATTCAAAGGGCAATCGTTGCTTTGTTCTAACACTACAAGCAAGAGAGCAACATATTAGAAGAGAAAAGTCTTCAAGCAACATCTGCTCTAACCAAGCTCTTTGCGCTATGACTGCTGCTGTTTACATGACTACTATGGGTAAAAAAGGCATGCAAGAAACTGCTATGCTTTGCTATGATAAGGCACATTATCTTGCTGAGGAGCTAACAAAACTGCCAGGATTTGAGCTTGTTAACAATGGCGAGTTCTTCCATGAGTTTGTTACTACCTGCCCAGTTGACAAAAAAACTCTACTTAAATCTCTGTGCGAAAAAGGCATTTTAGGTGGACTTGAGGTTGAGGGTGGCTTATTATGGTGTGCGACTGAAAAGAACACTAAAAAACAAATAGATGATTTAATTGTTGCTATCAAGGAGGTGTTATAGTATGAAGTTATCTTTTGAAAAATCACATGAGGGAAGATATTGTTCAGTAGTGCCAAACTCTGACGTACCAGCTAGAGAAATACCATCTTTCCTAAAAAGACAAAGCACATTACCTCTACCAGCCCTATCTGAAATAGATATCAGCCGCCACTACACAGAGCTTGCTGAGCAAGTACATGGTGTAAATAATGGCTTCTATCCGCTAGGTAGCTGTACAATGAAATATAACCCAGCTATTCACGAAGAGCTAGCTTCCCTATCTGGCTTTGCTAACGTTCACCCACTACAACCTGCTTCAACTATGCAAGGCTGTATGGAGGCTCTAGCTGACGCTGAGAGGCTAATTGGCGAAGTTACTGGAATGGATGCTGTTACTTTCCAACCAGCTGCTGGAGCGCATGGAGAGCTTACTGGCATTCTTCTAATTAAAGCTTACCATCACTCAAGAGGGGATTTTAAAAGAACAAAAATTATTGTTCCAGACTCTGCGCATGGTACTAACCCAGCAACAACTTCAATGTTAGGGTATACAGTTGTTAATATCCCTTCTGCTGAAGATGGAAGTGTTGATGTTGAGAAGCTTCGTGCTGCTGTTGATGATACAACTGCTGGCCTTATGCTAACAAACCCAAGCACACTTGGTATTTTTGATAAGAACATTCTTGAAATCACAGACATTATACACAAAGCTGGCGGACTTAACTACTACGATGGAGCTAACCTAAACGCTATTATGGGAATCGTTCGTCCTGGTGATATGGGATTTGATGTTATTCACTTAAATCTACACAAAACTATGTCTACACCTCATGGTGGTGGTGGACCTGGTTCAGGTTCTGTTGGCGTTAAGAATATACTAAAGCCTTTCCTTCCAATAACACATGTTGTTAAAACAGATGACGGATTTAAGTTTGATAATGCTGAGAAGAGCATTGGTCGTGTTAAGAATTTCTATGGCAACTTTGCTATTTCACTAAGAGCGCTTTGCTATATCGCAACGCTTGGAGCAGAAGGCCTAAGGCAAGCTTCTGAGCTTGCTGTTTTAAATGCTAACTACATGAAAAAGCGTTTAGAGCCGCATTGCAAAATTGTTGGACCTAAGTTTTGCATGCATGAGTTTGTAATGTCGCTAGAAGACTTAAAGAAAGAAACTGGTGTTTCTGCTTTAGATGTTGCTAAGTCCATGCTTGACTACAAAATGCATCCACCAACAATGTACTTCCCTCTTATTGTAAAAGAAGCTTTAATGATTGAGCCAACTGAAACTGAAGCTAAAGAAACTTTAGATTTAGCTTGCGATGTTATCATTTCCCTTCTAGAGAAAGCTCGTACTAATCCAGAAGCTCTTCATGCTTCCCCAACCACAACTCCAATTGGCAGACCTGATGAGGTTGGTGCAGCTAGAAATCCAAAGCTAAAGTTTGAATTCTAATTTTCAGACTTTCTATTTAAAAAACCTTTTTTCGGTTGCCTAATAAGCAACCGAAAAAAGGCGAAATTATGAGTTTAATTTAATATGGAGGACAAAATGAAACATTTTGATCTTATAGTAATTGGTGGAGGTCCAGGCGGATATATAGCTGCACTTCATGCGGCCAAGCTGTCAAAATCAGTTGCTTTGTTTGAGCAAAGCGAGCTTGGCGGAACCTGCCTTAATAGAGGCTGTATTCCAACAAAATCACTTTTAAGAAGCTCTAAAGTATATCATGAGGCTGTGTGTGGCGAAGAAGTTGGCGTATCCGCTAGTAACGTTACATATGACATTGATAAAATGTTCCAAAATACTTGCGACACAGTTTCAAAACTAAGAGATGGCATTAAAGGCTTAGTTAGTAAGGCTAAGATTGAGTATGTAAATGCTAGGGCAACTGTTAAAGCAAAAGGGATTGTTGAAGTCAATGGCGAAAGCTACTCTGCCGACAAAATCTTAATTGCAACAGGAAGCCGTCCAGCACAACCTCCGATACCTGGCATCAAAGAGAACAATGTTCATAACAGCGATTATTTCTTAGAAAATGCTGTTGATTGTAAGAGCCTTGTTATTATTGGCGGCGGTGTAATTGGAGTTGAATTTGCACAAGTTTATAACAGACTTGGTTGCGAAGTTACAGTAATTGAGGCAATGCCTAGATTGCTACCACTATTAGACAAAGAAGTTGGACAAAGCTTATCTATGATATTCAAAAAACGCAACATCGCTATACACACAGATGCTTTAGTATCTTCACTAGAGCAGGTTGATGGCGAGGTGCTATGCACATTTAAGCGCAAAGATGAGGTGTCAACTGTCAAAGCTGAAAAAGTGCTTGTATGCACAGGAAGAACTCCTAACACAGACAATCTATTTTCTGAGGGTCTTGAACTAAATATGCAAAGAGGATATATACCTATTGATGATAACTACCAAACAGCTGTCGAGGGCATTTATGCTATTGGCGATGTTGTGCTTGGTGGTGTTCAGCTAGCCCATGTAGCAGAAGCGCAAGGAGCTAACTTTGTCGGCTTAAACTACGAAGGCAAGAACGAAAAAGATATGTCTTTAATACCATCTTGTGTGTTTACTGATCCTGAGATAGCTTGTGTTGGTTTAATGGCTGATGAGGCTAAGACTAAGGGCATTGAGGTTAAGTCTAGCAAAAAGCTAACTTCTTCGAATGGTAAATCAGTTATTGAAGGCGCTGATAGAGGCTTTGTAAAGCTGATATCCGATGCTAATAACGATAAGCTATTAGGTGCTGTTTTGATGTGTTCACATGCTGGCGAAATGATTGGTGGAATTGCCGCTGCCATCGCTAATGGTGTGACTGTCACTTCAATAGAGCATACTATCTTCCCTCACCCAACAGTGAGCGAAACAATTATATCATAATTTTGCAAAAATTTTGATATAATTGTCCATGTTTTGTGGTTGCCATTTATGGCGAGCAAAACGGACATCAAAATCGCCCCTGCGAGGTATATGATAATTGCTTTGCAATTATTATATCATAATTTTGATATAATCGTCCATATAACGGGAATTCAATCACCTTAAACACTCCTTAATAAAATAAATAGTAAACCGATATGAAGTTAAAATGCTTCATATCGGTTTATTTTTGTTAGATTTAGTGAAAATGAAGATTGAAAATTATATTCTATCACTCTTCACTTTAAAAATCGAAACGCAATAGAGGTTATTTTTACACTTCCCTCTTATCTTCGGGATGATATATTATTCTAATAAAATCGCTATCCCTTGTGTCCATATCACCTAGACAAAATCTTTTAATTTCTGGCACAGCTTCATAAGCTTCCTTTAGAGCATTTCTTAAGCGTTCAGATGGGCTTGCCAAGTATTCGTGGTATAAATTTCTGCATTTGTTAAGGCTGTTTTCGCCAAGACAAAAGCTATTGTAAGTATCTTTAATATTGTAAATGAAGTCTGCACTAGCTTTATATTTAAAAGTCGATTTCTCTAAATTCGGCAGTATTTCGCCTAAACTTTCTATTATAATCCATTCATTTTTCTTTGGCTTATAGTCTACTATATTCGCTTTTACTAGCTCTTCTATTTCTTCAATGCTATAATATTTATCTGCCTTTTCTATATATATGGTTTTATCTTTATTAAAGATCATTCTTGTTAGATAAAGACTACCCTCTTCTCTATAATAGCATCTCTCGGATTTTCCATCTTTATGCTCCCACTGCTTTTCTTTAGAAAATATTGGGCTGCCTATATATTTTACTCTTGAACTAGCCCTTCGCTCTATCTCCTCTTTTGTCGGTTTGTAAAAATTAGCAAGCTCGCTATTCATAGACTTCACTATATCAATAATAAAATTCATATATGTATCTGTATTGTAAAGCCATTTTGCATCTTCAATAAAAAATCCCAATAAAAACTCGCCAACAGGAACAGATGGAACAACCCATCTACCAATTTTCTTTTCAAACTCCTCAAGAGAATAGCTATCCCAAGCAGAAACCACTCCATTTTCATAAACACCAATATCGGTTAAGTGATACCCACCATTCTTTATAATTCCAAAAATAGCCTTCCCATATACCTTTTGCTTATAATATACTTTTTGCATATATTCTCACCTCTAATCGCTTTTAGTTAATTATAGCCTAAATATTAGCAAAACACAATGAGTTTTCTTTCAGCATTTGCTCGCTAATAATTTTAAATCATTAAATCGTACATATACTATCTAGCAAAAACAGTCACCACACACTTTGCATAATGTGTAGTGACTGTTTTCGTTTAAATATCATCGCTTTAGATATTAGTTCTATTCATATCTTAAAGCTTCGATTGGGTCAAGCATTGCAGCTTTATTCGCTGGGTAATACCCAAAGAAAACACCAATTGCAAGCGAGAATGAAACCGCTATAATTATAGTAATTAAGCTTGGCCAACCAGGGAACCCGAGCAAAATAGAAGCAATTCTACCTATTGAGACTCCAAGTAAAATACCTATCGCTCCTCCAATTAAGCAAATAATAACAGATTCTACTATAAACTGTATTCTAATGGCTGTATTAGTTGCGCCTATGGCTTTTCTTGTACCAATTTCGCGAGTTCTTTCGGTTACAGAAACAAGCATTATATTCATTACACCAATACCACCAACTAGCAAAGATATCCCAGCTATTATGCTAATAACTATACTAACAGTTCCTAACATATCGGTTGATTGCTGTATGATTGTGTCCATGCTATAAGCTTCAACATAAAACTGCTTGTTGCTTTTATAGTATGTGTTATTGAAATATGTTGTAATTGTATTAGAGAAAGCTTGATTATCCGTCACAGCTGGTGTTGTCTTAAAGGTTACGTAATGTAGGTTGGTAAAGTACGAACCATTATACTGTTGTGCTAATGTTAGAGGTATATATACTTGATGTTCTCTCTGTCCCATCATTAAGCTTTGGAAAGCATCTTGCTGTAGCTTATAAACACCAGATATATAAAAGGCATATCCTCCATTTTGTGTTGTGATTCTAAGCCTCTCTCCTAGTACTTCATGATACTGCTTATTTGGAAACAACTCATCTACTAGCTCTGTCGGCACAACACCAATAGCTTTCACTCCTTCAACATCTTCATCTGTTAAAAAGCTGCCCGCTACCATATCAAAGCTTTTAATCTCAATATTTCCAGGCATTGTTCCTGTTAGCTTTGCTGAGGTTGAATTTCTACCCTCAATTATCTCGCCAGTTGCCACAGTGTCTTCAACCGACCATGTCGAAACGCTTTCAGGATACTCCCTCATAAACCCCTCAACAGCCTCAACTGAAAGGAAATCTCTGTTAGTGTAATACACATTGCTATAATCAACATTTCCATATTCATCAGGCCTAACTGAAACATATGTTTCTATTGTGCTTCCGCCAAGGCTATTCATGGACTGAACGATAGAATCAGAAACAGCCTGCCCTAAAGTAACGATAGCAATAACTGAACTAATACCTATAATTATACCAAGCATTGTCAGCAAAGCACGCATTTTATTAGCTTTAAGCCCCGCAATCGCAAGAATGACATTCTCCTTAAAGTGCATAACCATCCCCCTCTTCCTCTTTTATTATCTCACCATCTGAAAGGGTTATAATTCGCTCTGTTTCTCTAGCAAGCTCTGGGTTATGTGTAATTAGTATTATTGTCTTTCCCTGCTCTTTATGTAGCTTATGGAAAATATCCATCACAAGCCTGCCTGTCGCTGTGTCTAAAGCTCCTGTTGGTTCATCTGCAAGTATAATAGCTGGGCTGTTAGCAAGCGCTCTCGCAATTGCAACCCTCTGCTTTTGACCTCCAGACAGCTCTTGAGGAAGATGGGTCATTCTATCCCCCATCTCAACAAGCTCTAGAAGTTCTTTAGCTTTTTGATTTCTTGCTTTCATTGATACACCAGCATATAGCAGAGGAAGCTCAACATTAGCTATTGCTGTTGTTCGTGGTATAAGATTAAAAGTTTGAAACACAAAGCCTATCTTGCTATTTCTTATCTTGCATAAATGCTCCTCAGGCACTGTCGATAAATCAACATCATCTAGCTGATAATACCCTTCAGTTGGCCTATCCAAAACTCCAATTAAATTCATAAGTGTTGTTTTACCAGAACCAGAAGCACCAACTATAGAGAGAAACTCCCCTTTTTTAACAACTAAGTCTATCCCCTTTAGAATTGTAAGCTCGTTAGGTTGTCCAATATAAAACCTCTTAAAGATGTTTTTCATCTCAATTATATTTTCATTCATATTGCTTACCCTCCAAATGGAGTTGTTACAACTGCCCCTTCATACACAGCCCCTGCATCAATAATTACCTCTGTACCTTCTGAGAGCTCAGAAGAAGATATCTCAACAGAAAATGCATTCTCAACTCCGGTTTCAACTATAACTGATTTCGCTGTTAATACACCATTATTAGAGCTAGTAATATAAACTATTTCATTACCTTCCATATCCATAGACAAAGCAGATATAGGGACTGTAAACACATTCTTTGCTTCATCGACAATTATGTCAGCATATACATTCATTCCAAGCCTTAGCTCCGAATTAGTTTCATTGAACTTAATTTCGCTTGCAAACTCAACAGCAGAATTTGAATTTTTAGAGGCTATAGGTGACACAAATTCAACCTCTCCATTAAAAATCTCCTCGCCAGTCGCATCAGACTGAATTACAACTGGAAGACCTTCTTTAACATTTGCAATATCATACTCTCTAATTGTTGTGCTGACAACAATATCATTTGGATCTTCAATCACAAACATCTCTCCTGAGGCTGGCGCTCCTATCTTTGCGCTCATGCTAGAAACGATGCCTGAGATTGGCGCTTTTACATATAGAGAGTCAAGCTCTTCATTTAAGTTCTTCAGTTGTAAATAACTTAGCTGCAAAGATGGGTTAGTATCTAATCTTTCAATTTGCCTTTCGAAATCCTCAACTTTTCTTTCAGAAGCAAGCTTTGCTATTTCATATGATTGCTCAGCAGCATCAAAAGCTATCTTCGCATCATGATATTCTTTAACATATCCACTTAGATTATCACCATAAATTCTAAGCACTTCTTCATATTCGTTATTGGCTTCATTATATGCGATTTCGGCTAAATCCCAAGCAGCTTCTAGCTCTTTTAATTTTTCAGCAGAAGCGCCCTCATCCTTTGCCTCCTCATAATCTTCGCCCGCATTTTCCATTGCCCTAAAAGCCTTTTCTCTTGCTCTTTCGGCTAAATACACTTCTTCATCTGCATAATCTAGCTCTTCATCATTCTCTGTAACATCACGTCTTGCATCCACCAATCTGTCAGCTGCGTTATCATAAACTGACTTCGCAGAAGATAGCTGAGAGTCTAACTCTTCATCAATGTCACTCAAATACTCATCATACTCTCTATTCAAATCCTCAACACTGTTTTTGTAGTCATCTTCAGCAACAAGTATCTCAAGTTCTTTTATAAGTATCTGATCTTCTAAGTCTCCGCTATCAAGCCTTGCAAGCAGTTGCCCTTCCTCTACCACATCTCCAACCTCAACAAACAGCTCTTCTACATTCGCCGAAGAAGGAGAGTAGATAGTCTTTTCATTGTTACTAACTAGAGTTCCGTTAGTCGCAACATTATTTTGAATATCAGTATACATTAGTGGTTGAGTAGCGACAACTAGCGTTCCAGATCCCCCTTTGGGCATTATCAAATACCCTCCTATTACTAGTGCAAGCAGAATTATAAAGGTCTTCTTTTTGTTCGATTTCATCTTCGCAAGTAATTTCTTCATTGTAACTCTCCCTCGATTTAATAATATAATTGTATATCAAATATTATAACCCAAACTATCATTAAGAAAAAAGCTTTAAAAGTTTTAAAAAATCTTTAAGGTTACATTATTATAATTCGATTATACTACCAAATAATGTATATTTCTACATCACAGCATTAACATAATAAAAAGATATGGTGATAGCTTAAAACTAAACACCATATCTTTTTCTATTATTAAATTTTAAAGGAGGACGAATTCTAATTTAAAAGAAAAATCGCGAGATTTAAATACCCAGCAAAGGTAACCCATAATAAATATGGAACTAGTAAATATGCTCCGAGTTTAGTTAGTGGATAAGCACGCTTTATTGTGACAACAATTGCTATCCATAACATAACTAACCATATAAAGGCAACACCATACATTTCCAAATTAAAGAAAATAATTGACCAAAAAAAATTCAAAAATAGCTGAGCCGCATATGCCCTTAGTGCTAGCATTTTATCGTCTTGATTACCATAAGAAGTTAAGATTAAATATGAGCTTATACCCATAAGAATATAAAGTATTGTCCAAGCAAAGGGAAAAATAGATGCTGGCGGCGATAGAGCTGGCTTTATTAAACTATTAAAAGCCTCAACACTATCTGATGCTATAAAGCCCGATAACCACCCAACAAATAAAGGTATCAATATAACTATTATTAGCGATTTAAAGTTAATTTTCATTTAAACACCCCCTACTCTAATAGTATTCACAAGAAAGCTTTAAAATTACAAAAAAGCTGCGTTTTAGGCAGCTTTAGGAAATATATTTTAGATTTTTTTGAAGGATGTTTAAAAACTCTCGCTCTCTTGGAGAAAAATCATAGGATTTTTGAAATGCAAGACAGACAGATAAATCATTTGGGAAATCGTCAATTTGCAGTGTTTTACAACCTAAAGCTTCTTGTTCTTTAGATATTTCGCCCATAACAACAGAGATATAATCCCCTCTGACAACACTATCAATAAGCCCTCCTCTATCAAAAACATAAAGCGTTTTTTGCGATGGAGAACGCCCCAAAACTTCCAGCCAGTCCTCATATTGAAAGTTCTCGTATGTCACAAACTTCTCTCTTGTAAGCTCTGAAAATGTTATAGATTTTCTATTTTTGTATACACCATTTGAAGACACTATCGCCCTCGGTTTTATGTTAGAATTTAAGACTAGCACATCTAAATTATATTTGTTAGCTGTTTGCTTATGGTAAAGCAATCGCTTATTAAAACAATAGAACAGCGAGAACTTATATTTCTTTTCAATTACATCTTGGAGGGTTTGAATTAGCCCAGTTTCTTTAAATAAATCCTCTAATTCTTCGCTTGGAGAGGTCTTTTTAAGCTCCATGAAACTCTCCATAAATGTTGAGGAGTAAGTGCAGGAAATTGACAGCTGAGAATCATATTTAAAGCTCATTGGTATTCGCTTAATATTGTCCATTTCAGCAACTATGTTCTTTGCATACTTAATAAATAGTCTTCCTTCATTAGTCAAAGCAATTCCTTTATTAAGTCTTCTGAAAATTTTATATCCTAAATTTTCCTCAATTCCCTTGAGAATACTGCTTAGGTTTGGTTGGGATAAAAACAAATTATTTGCTGCTTTATTGATAGAGCCACAATTTTCAATTTCAATTATATATTCTAAAAATTTAATATTCATATCTCGCCCTCGCCCTCATAAACTATTATTCACTATTATACATCATATAATTTAAAAATAAAGGATTTTTTTAACACGCCTTATCTTTTTGTCATTTTAATTAAAAAAAGAAAGCAATTTATATCAAAATTAACGATTTATTTCACTTTATAAAGCATTTAACCTTAGTTTTGTATAATATTTTAGATTATAACTAGCTTTGTTATATGCATTTACATATAACCACGTCTCTTTCTATATAACCATTAACCAAAATTCAATGCTATACTTTAGTCAAGAAATAAATTAAATTTTTGGAGGAAAACATTATGAGTAAAAATCAACCAACTAGTGCATTAGCATCACCAAGATTCTGCAACATGGGTACATTTATGAGAATGGAAAAGGTAAATTCAGCTGAAGGACTTGACTTTGTTATTGCTGGCGCACCATTCGACACAGCTAGCTCATTTAGATCAGGAGCAAGATTTGGTCCAAATGCTATCAGAAACATCTCTGTTATGATGAAACCAAACAATGTTATCCAACAAGTAAACATAATGGAATCTTTAAAGGGCGGAGATATTGGCGACTTTAACACTGTTCCTGGTTACATTCACCCATCTTACAAATACATAGAAGAAGGCATGGATGCTATCGTTTCTAAAGGCGCAGTTCCAATCGTGCTTGGAGGAGATCACTCAATCACTCTTGCTGAGCTAAGATCTATAGCAAAAGTTCACGGACCAGTTGCTTTAGTGCATTTTGATTCTCACTCTGACTTATGCGACGAAGTGTTTGGCGAAAAATATAACCATGGTACTCCATTCAGAAGAGCTATTGAGGAAGGCTTAATCGACCCAGCTCACTCTATCCAAATTGGCATGAGAGGCTCTCTATACGATCCAAACGAACATAAAATGGCAGCTGACTTAGGTATGCTTTTAGTGCCAGCTCATAAAATTCACGATATGGGCATTGATAAAATCATCGAAATGATTAAAGAGAGAGTTGGAGATAAGAAATGTTTCCTAACTTTTGATATCGACTTTGTTGACCCTGCATACGCTCCTGGTACAGGCACTCCAGAAGTTGGCGGATTTACATCAAATGAATCCCTAAAAATCGTTAGAAACATCAAAGATTTAAACTTTGTAGGCTTTGATATTGTTGAAGTTCTTCCAGCATTTGATTCTGGCGAGGTAACTTCATATATGGCAGCAAACATTGTGTTTGAGTATCTATCTATACTTGCTCTAAAGAAAAATAATAAAAAATAATTAGTATGTATCTACGGATATGATGATTAGCTCTCATATCCGTTTTTAAATAAGTAGCTAATACAAACTTTTTGATTGGAGTATTATTTATGAGCACAAAAAATGAAACTCAAAACTATAATGACAATAAAGTCCTCGATGCATTAGAGCTAACTTCTGCTCAAAGAAGTAGTGGTGTTATGAAATCGCTATTTTTCACTATAATTGCTGTTATAGTATTCTTTGTTCCTGTTACAATCAACGGTTCAACAGACATTGTTTTTGGCTTTATCTATAAGACTATTGAACGTACACTGGGCATTTTTGGCATGTGGTTAATCATGGGCGGAGTTGTTGTGACTAATGGCGTGCTTAGCGTTTATGGCAAGCTAATCTGCAAAAATAAAGAAAATAAGCTCTTTAAATACTATGAGGAAGATACTATAGTTCATGTTTTACTATATTTATTTGGATCAATTATCTCTATAGCTTATCTTCTAAACAACACTTTTGGAATTGCAATGCCAGAAATGCTTGTTAGCTCACATACTGCTGGTTCAGTTATCCCTGTTGCAATTTCTGTTTCATGGATTATTCCTGTTAGTGCAGTGTTTATGCCTTTCCTTTTAAACTATGGTGTTATTGATTTTATAGGCAGCTTAATGGAGCCTATAATGCGTCCTGTTTTTAAAGTTCCCGGCAGAAGCGCAGTTAATGCAATAGCTTCTTTTGTAAGCTCTTCTTCTGTTGGTGTTTTAATAACGAGCAAGCTATTGAGAAATGGCGTTTATACAAAGAGAGAAGCAGCAATTATTGCAACTGGATTTAGCGCTGTTAGTGTTGGCTTTGCGTATATGGTTATTGAAACAGCTGGTTTAAGCGAGCATTTCATCCCTGTTTACTTCTCTGCTATGCTAATAACTCTTATAGTGTCTTTCTTTATGAGCCGAATCCCTCCACTATCTAAAAAGCCTGATGTTTATGAAGATGGTCGAGTTCAAACCGCTGAGGATTTAAAGAGAGAAGCAAAACCTGTTGACGGAGTTTTAAAAACTGGAATGACTAGAGCTATCAAAAAAGCTTATATTGCTCCAAACTTATTTAGCGAAATAAAAAACAGCTTAGGCGATGGGTACTTTGTTCTTCCAAAAGTTGTTTCTCTTTTAACAGCTGTTGGTACTGTTGCTATGATAATCGCAACCTACACCCCTGTATTTGATTGGTTTGGCTTATTATTTGAGCCAATTCTAAGCTTACTAGGTGTACCAGATGCTGCAATTATTGCCCCTTCCCTTCCTGTTGGTATTGCTGAAATGTTCCTCCCTGTACTTTTAATTGCTGATAAAATCGATGTTATTTCCGAGGCAGCTAGATATATGGTAGTTACAGTTTCAATGGTTCAAATCATATTCTTCTCTGAAACGGTTGTTGTTATGATTTCAACTAAAATGCCTATCTCATTAAAAGAGCTAATAATCTGCTTCTTTGAAAGAACTCTAATCGCTATCCCTGTAACAGCAATTTTCATGCATATTATGTTTTAGTTAAAATTTGCTTTCCCCTAAAAATCGCTCTAGCTTATTGCTAGGGCGATTTTTTCATACAATAATTTACATATTTAAGATTTACAGTAAAATTATACAAATTCAAACTCAAAACCAGAAATAAATTAAATATATTTAACAATAAATAAGTTGAATTTTGGATGACAATGTAATATAATAAAAATGTA
>CAYJEV010000029.1:0-17112 GCA_964369265.1 uncultured Oscillospiraceae bacterium | reverse complement strand
TTGTTACTCAGCAACCTCTTGGTGGTAAAGCTCAGTTTGGTGGACAAAGATTTGGAGAGATGGAGGTTTGGGCATTAGAGGCATATGGCGCTGCTTACACTCTACAAGAAATCCTGACAGTTAAGTCTGATGACGTTGTTGGACGTGTTAAGACATTCGAGGCTATAGTTAAGGGCAAGAATGTGCCAAAGCCTGGTATACCTGAATCCTTCAAGGTTCTTATTAAAGAGCTTCAGTCCCTTGCTCTTGATATGAGGGTTCTCGATAAGGACGGCAATGAAATTGATCTAAAGCAAAACTTCGATGATGAAGATGGAGCTGGACTGATGAGCGCCGAAAGCTTTAGAGAGCTTGCTGAAACTGCTGCTCCAAATGATGGCGAGCTTGCTGATAGCGGATTTGGTTTTGAAACTGCTGAGGGCGAGCCAGAAGATATTGAGCATGAGGATATTGAGCCAGATTATGATGTGCTTTCTGTTATTGAAGAAGATGGCTTTGATGACCTATTGAGCGCTGTTGAATCTGTTTCCGATGATTTAGATTTGGAATTAGATTTAGACTTAGATGAAGATATTGATGATATAATTTAACTTTTCTCCCAAGCCCCTCTCAAAAAAAGAGGGGCAAAGGGGAATTACAGGGAGGGTCGCAGATGGAATTTAATACATTTGAATCGATTAAAATCGGCCTTGCTTCACCCGACCAGATTCGTTCTTGGTCTTATGGAGAGGTTAAAAAGCCTGAAACAATTAACTACAGAACTCTAAAGCCTGAGCGTGATGGACTTTTCTGCGAGAAGATTTTTGGACCTATGAAGGACTGGGAATGTTACTGCGGAAGATACAAGCGCATTAGATATAAGGGTAAAGTATGTGAGCGTTGCGGCGTTGAGGTAACGAGAGCAAAGGTTAGACGTGAGAGAATGGGCCACATAGAGCTTGCTGCTCCTGTGTCACATATCTGGTACTTTAAGGGTACATCTTCAAGAATGGGTCTAATTCTTGATATGTCACCACGTCTGCTTGAAAAAGTGCTGTATTTTGCAGCGCATGTTGTAATAGATCCAGGTAGTGTTCCTGTTATTAAGAAATATCAGCTACTATCTGACAAAGAATATCGCGATTTACAGCTATCCTACGGCAATGAATTCAGAGCTGGAATGGGTGCTGAGGCAATAAGAGAGCTGCTTTCTGGCTTAGAGCTTGATGAGCTTTCTGAAAGACTAAAAATAGATTTAGAAACAGCAACTGGTCAAAAGAGAGCTAAGCTTCTTAAAAGACTAGAGGTTGTTGAGGCATTTAGAGGATCAGGCAACAAGCCATCTTGGATGATTCTTGATGTTGTGTCTGTTATCCCTCCAGATATTCGCCCAATGGTTCAGCTTGATGGCGGACGTTTTGCGACATCTGACTTAAATGACCTATACAGACGTGTTATTAACAGAAATAACCGTTTAAAGAAGCTATTAGAGCTTGGTGCGCCTGATATCATTGTTAGAAACGAGAAGAGAATGCTTCAAGAAGCAGTCGATGCTCTGATTGACAATGGCAGAAGAGGCAGACCTGTAACAGGGCCAAACAATAGAGCGCTTAAATCTCTATCAGATATGCTTAAAGGTAAGCAAGGACGTTTCAGACAAAACTTGCTTGGTAAGCGTGTTGACTATTCCGGACGTTCTGTTATCGTTGTTGGTCCAGAGCTAAAGATGTATCAATGCGGACTTCCAAAGGAGATGGCTCTTGAGCTATTTAAGCCTTTTGTAATGAAGCATCTGTTTGAGAAGAAGGTTGCGACAAACATTAAAAATGCCCGCAAGATGGTTGAGAGAGCTTCTGCGAAGGAAGTTTGGGATTCACTTGAGATTGTTATCAAGGATCACCCTGTTCTTCTAAACCGTGCTCCAACGCTTCACCGTCTTGGTATTCAAGCATTTGAGCCAATTCTTGTTGAAGGTAAGGCACTAAAGCTTCATCCGCTTGTGTGTACAGCTTACAACGCCGACTTTGACGGCGACCAAATGGCTGTTCACGTTCCTCTATCAGCAGAGGCACAAGCAGAGGCTAGATTCTTAATGATCGCTGCTGGAAACCTACTAAAGCCGTCTGACGGCCGCCCAGTTGCAGTTCCAACACAGGACATGGTACTAGGTTCATACTATCTAACAATGATTAGACCAAATGAAAATGGTGCTGGCAAAGTGTTTAGAAATGCAGATGAGGCTATTATGGCATACGAAAGCGGCTATGTAGAGCTTCATGCACCAATTAAATATAGACAAACAATGACTATAAACGGCGAGGAAGTTTCACATTTAGTGAATGCAACTGTTGGACAGATCATCTTTAACCGCCCAATTCCGCAAGACTTAGGCTATGTTAAGAGAGATCCTTCCGATATTGACTCTATGTTTAAGCTAGAGATTGACTTCCTTGTTAGAAAGAAACAACTTGGAGATATTATTAGTAGATGTATCAGAGTTCATGGTACTGCTACTACTTCTGAAGTGCTTGACCAAATTAAGGCGCAAGGCTTTAAGTATTCCACAAGAGGCGCAGTTACTGTTGCTGTTTGTGATGCTAAAATCCCAGAAGTTAAGAAAGAGCTTATCCAAACTGCTGAAAAAGAGGTTGAGGATATTTGGAAGCAATATAGACGTGGTCTAATTCCAGATGAAGTTCGTTATCAAAGAGTTATCAAGAGCTGGACAACTGTAACGCAGAAGGTTCGTGATGCGCTACAAGAAGGCTTTGAAAGAGATGAAAACAACCCTATCTACATGATGGCTGACTCTGGAGCGAGAGGATCGATGGACCAGATTAGACAGCTTGCTGGTATGCGTGGACTTATCGCTAATACTGCTGGTAGAGCGATTGAAATTCCAATCAAGGCAAACTATCGTGAAGGTCTAAACATTCTTGAGTATTTCAACTCTTCTCGTGGTGCGAGAAAGGGTCTTGCGGATACAGCGCTTCGTACTGCTGACTCAGGTTATCTAACTCGTCGTCTTGTTGACGTATCACAAGATGTTATCATTAGAGAGATTGACTGCGGTACTCATGAGGGTATTGAGGCTATCACTATCACCGATGCTGGTCGTGAAATTGAGAGCCTACAAGAAAGACTTGTTGGCAGATTCTTATCTGATGACTGCATAAATGAGAAAACAGGGGAGCTAATCTGGAGCAGAGATGACATGATAAATGTTGATTCTTCTGAAAAGATTGTTGCTTATCTTCACACAGTTATGGCTGAGAAGAATAAGCCAGCTGTTGAGGCGACTATCAAGATTAGAACAGTTCTTAACTGTGAGGCTAAGACTGGTGTTTGTGCTAGATGTTATGGTAACAACCTTGCTAACGGAAAAGAAGTTGGTATTGGTGAGGCTGTTGGTGTTATTGCCGCTCAGTCTATCGGTGAGCCTGGTACACAGCTAACAATGAGAACGTTCCACACAGGTGGTACAGTTACAGCAAGCGATATCACACAAGGTCTTCCAAGAATCGAAGAGCTATTCGAGGCTAGAAAGCCAAAGAATGCTGCTATCGTTTCCCATATATCTGGTTATGTAAGCTTTACTAAGGATAATAAGGGCGATGATTATATCGTTGTTACGAATCCTGAAACAGCTGAAAACTTTGAAAAGCAAGTTGTTTACGGTTCAACTCTAAAGGTTAATGAGGGCGATTATGTAAGTAATGGCGATATGCTAACAGAAGGCTCTGCTGAACCTAATGAGATTTTGATAGCTTCTGGCGCACTAGCTGTTCAGGACTACATCATCAAAGAGGTACAAAGAGTTTATCGTACACAGGGTGTTGATATCAATGATAAGCACATCGAGGTTATAGTTCGTCAGATGATGAGAAAAGTTAAGGTTACAGATGCAGGCGACACTCGCCTAATTGCTGGACTGATGATGGAAAAGTCTGACTTTAATAAAGCAAATGCTGAAATTAGAAGGTTGAACGCTGAAGATGATGGCGAGAGAAATATAGCAACTGCTGATGCAGTTCTTCAAGGTATCACAAGATCATCACTAGGAACAGAATCCTTCATGTCAGCTGCGTCCTTCCAAGAAACAACAAGAGTTCTGACTGATGCCGCAATTAAGGGCAAGGTTGATCCTCTAATTGGTCTAAAGGAGAATGTAATTATAGGTAAGCTAATCCCAGCTGGTACAGGCACTGTTGTCGATCCTGCTGAGGTTGCTGAAAGAGAGCTAGAAACAGTTCCTTCTGCCGCTGACTACGACCTATTTAATGTTTCAATGTTAGATGTTGAAATGATGGACGAGGAATAAAAACTTAATAGTATAATGGGGGCTAAGATTAACTTGGCTGAGAGTTGCTGTGTATATCAGCATGACCTTACCTGATTCGGATAATGCCGACGTAGGAAGAAAGAGCTAAATTTGCCTGCGTATATTTTTAATACGCAGGCTTTTTTTATTAAGAAAGGAAAGCGAAATGACAAAGATTAACACTACAAAGAGATTAACTGAAAGCGGAATGATGATAGCGCTTGCTACAATTTTAAGTTTTGTAAAGTTTGATGGACCGTGGTTAAACGGAGGCTCAATAACACTTTTTTCAATGCTACCAATTGGCTATATTGCATATAAATATGGAGTTAAGTGGGGAATTGTAACTGGTACAGCTTATGGTTTAGTTCAAATGCTTCTAGGCATTGGAGGGCTTAGAGCTCTTAGCATGGTGACATTTTTAGGTGCAGTTGTGCTAGATTACTTATTAGCATTTGCTGCAATGGGGCTTGCTGGTGCTTTTAAAGGAAGATTTAACAACAAAGCACTAGAATTTACTTTAGGCTGTGTGCTAGGGGCGGTTGGAAGATTTTTCTGCCACTTCTTGTCTGGCTTTTTACTATGGGGTTCTATTGTAAATGATGGATTTGGTGCTGTAATTTTCTCATTAACATACAACATTAGCTATATGGGTCCAGAGATTGTTATAACAGGAATCGGTGCAGTTTTAGCATATCCTATTCTGAAAAACTTTATGAGCGAGGAATTAGTGAATGCATAATACATACAATTATGGAAATGGCTTTGTTGAGGAGCTTATAGAAAAAGTCCTGCCAATTTGGCAAGACTGCATAGACACAAAATTTGTCGAGGAGCTAAAAACAGGAGAGCTTAGCGATGAGAGATTTAAGCAATATATAATTCAAGACACTATCTATCTAAAGCATTATGCGAGAGTTTTTGGAATGGGTTTATATCACGCAAAGACTATGAGAGAAGTGCAGATGTATTATTCTGTTCTAAGCTTTGTAAATGGTACAGAAACTAGCACAAGAATGAGATACATGAAGCAGTTTAATATAGACGAAGATTATATAGAAACTGTTGTACCACTAAAAGAAAACAGCGAATATTTCGGCTTTATGATAGACACTGCAAAGAACGGCAATACAGCCGAAATAATGATGGCTATACTTCCATGTATGATAAGCTACAACTATATTTTTAGAAAGCTTGCCGAAGCACCAGAAACAAAAAATTCTAAGTATTATGATTTTATTGCTGACTATTTAGGGGAAGCTTATACAACAACTTGTATTACTTGGGCTAAATATACAGATAGTTTATGCAAAAACGCAACAGAAACAGAAAAAGCAAAGTATTTGGAGATATTTAAGCGCTCTAGCGAGCTTGAGGTCGATTTTTGGAATATGTCATATAGAGCAGGGGGAGAAGCTTAATGAAAGTCAGCACATGGGGATATATTAGATATTTAGTGCTTATTGTTGTTGCTATTTCAATATTTGTAATAGGCAACACTCAATCAGAATATGTTATAAGATATGGCACACTAGCTTTAGGTGGAGGCTTTCTTATACTAGAAATATTGCTATGGAGATGCCCTTCTTGTAAGGGGTATTTAGGCAGTGCGATAAAGGTTGAAAAATGCAATAGATGTGGCGCTAAAATTGATTAGCTAATAAAAAAGCGATGTGAGTTAGAATTTCACATCGCTTTTTCTGTTACTTATTATAAGTGAGCTTTCAAAAGCTCTGCAATCTCATCGCTTTTCAATACCTTACCCATAGAAACAACCTTGCCTTTAATTACAAGACCTGGAGTTGACATAACGCCGTAAGCAGCAATTTGTGCATAATCTGTCACATGGTCAACTACTGGCTCAAGGTTTAGTGCTTTCATAGCTTCGGCTGTGTTATGCTCAAGCTCGGTACATTTCTTGCAACCAGGACCTAACACCTTAACATCAGCTCCAGCATCTGCCTTTAAAGCCTCGGCAGCTTTCTTTGCCTCAATATCAGACACCTTACACATGTTGCCGCAATCACACATAGCCATCTCTTCTTCTTGTTCTTCAGTTTGTATATTGCATCCGCAATCCTCGCCACAGCTCTCTTCAACTGCTTCCACCGGAGCAGCACAAGGAACAGCTCAACCGCAATCCTCGCTAGACTTCTTCTTTAAAAAATCAAATAAACCCATAATAAAATCCTCCTAAAATTAAACTAAAGCATATTGGAATATATTAAATAAATAACCTACAGTTATTATTCCCAAAGCGCAAATCGCAATAAATGCACCTAATAATTTTGGTTTAACAGCCTTTCTTAGCATAATCATTGATGGCAGGCTAAGAGTTGTTACAGACATCATAAAGGCTAATATAGTACCAAGTTGAGCACCTTTAGCAAGCAGAGCCTCTGCAACTGGAATAGTACCGAATATATCAGCATACATAGGAATACCAACAATTGTTGCTAGTATAACACCAAAAGGATTGTTAGAGCCTAACACACCCTCAATAACATCTTGAGGAATCCAGTTATGAATAAACGCTCCAATACCAACACCAACTAGTATGTAAGGGAAAACCTTTTTGAAGGTTGAAACAACCTGTTCTTTTGCGAATATAAGCCTATCTTTTGTTGTTAGCGTTGGAGACTCGATATCAATCGAACCAGCATTTAATATAAAGCTCTCAACATGTTTGCCCATCCCAAATTTGTCTAGTAAAGTTCCTCCAATAACAGCGATTATAAGCCCTAGAGCAACATATACAACAGCAACTCTTGTACCAAATATGCTCATTAGTAAAACAAGGCTACCAAGGTCTACCATTGGTGAGGAGATTAAAAATGAAAATGTTACTCCAACTGGAAGCCCAGCGCTTGTAAATCCCATAAATAAAGGAATTGAAGAACAAGAACAGAATGGAGTCACAGTGCCTAGCAATGCAGACACAACATTTGCCCAAATTCCTTTAAATCTGCTAAGTATTTTCTTGCTTCTTTCAGGAGGGAAAAAGCTTTGTATATACGATATGCCAAAAATTAGTGTACACAGCAGAATTGTGATTTTGATAACATCATAAATAAAGAACTGTGCGCTAGCTCCTATTGGAGAGGCAATGTCCACTCCGAAGTTAGTTAATAAATCTCCAACTCCTTCATTTAGCCATTTCATACCTAAAACTTGATTTTGGAAAAAATCCCACATTGATGATATTGCTTGCATAATTAGCCTTGCCTTTCTTTAAATCAAAAAAAATTGATTTAAAATGTTTATTTAAAGCCATCTCTTAGATGGCTTGTTGATAGTTTGTATCAGCTATTTTAGTCAATTCAGTTAATGTGTTGATTGCTGTGTTGCTTCCAGTCTCACTTATTTTGTAATGTGTCCATTTGCCGACATACCAATACTCCACAAGTCCGCTTTCAACTAATATCTTCATATGATATGATAACTTTGATTGGGCAAGCCCTAGTTCCTCGCCTATCATACAAGCGCATTTTTCGCCAGACTGCAATAACTGAATAATAGCCACACGCTTTTCGTCGCATAGTGCTTTGAAAATTTTTGATATTTCATTTGGGTTTTTTGACATATTTTCCATTCCCCTCTCAATTAATACACATAGCTAAAAATAGCTAGTATACTAAAACTTTGGCAGTGTTGTAACAAGAAACTTAATAGTCTTCCATATAACTAATATCAACTTTTTTTGATTTGATTTTATTATACAGCATTGCTACATGATTGTCAATACTTAAATCAAAAAAAGTTGTTTTAATTTTAATATATGCAGATTAGGATTATTTTGTGATAATCTCGCTTAAAAAAGCTTGCATTTCTTGTTTATCTTTATTATAACTTCCTTGAGTAGACTGAGGTTTTCCGCCGCCTTTTCCATCAAGCGAAGAGTTAAGCTGTTTTGTTATCTCTCGAACATCTTTGTTTTTAGAGGCGAGGGTGTAGTAATTATCGGTATATATTGCTATTATGCCATCAAAATTATTTACTAAGCCATTAGCAATTGCAGATATTTCAGCAAGGCTAGCATTTTCTTGATAACTAATAACGTTATCGCTTTTTGAGCTTGCAATAATCTTTTCAATATTATATTCTATTAGTTCTTTTTCTTTTTGGGATAAGCTTGCTTTTAATGAAAGATTGTCAGACTTTAATCTCCCAACAGCATTTGCAATTTCAGCTGGCTTAACCGACATAGCAACAGCAACATTATCGCTCGCTTTAAAGATTGTGTTCATTCTTTTAAGAAGCCTATCTCCACAATAAATAGTTAGTCGCATTCCTTTTTTATAGTTAACAGCTGAGGTTATTTTAAGCATACGAACCTCTAAAGTATTGTTTAAATGTGTTCCGCAGCAAGCACATAAATCAACTCCATCAACCTCAACTATCCTAACTTGTCCGTCTATAGCTTTTTTGCTTCTATAATCAAGAGCTGAAAGCGCATTACTATCAGGATAAAGAAGGTTCACTTTAACAGCATCTCTAATAACTCTGTTGCATTCCTCTTCAAGTTCAATAATCTCGGTTTCTGTTAATGTTCCGCTAATATCAATTGTTGTGTCTTCTGCGCCAATATGAAAACCAACATTTTCGTAGTTGAATCTTTCTTTTACTATACCAGAAAGAATATGTTCGCCTGTATGAGCTTGCATATGCTCTAAACGTCTGTTTTTATCTATACTGCAATGAACTTTAGTGTTGGCAGAGTAAACAGCTTTCTCGGCATCTTCAACATAATGAATTATCTTTCCCTCTTTTTCTTTTACCTCAATAACTTTAAGCTCACCAATAAAGCCTAAATCACAAGGTTGTCCGCCAGCCTCAGGGTAAAAAGCTGTTTCCTTTAATATAATGCCTATTCCTTTATCATTTTTAATTACATCATCAACGATTGTTTCAAAACTGAAGATGTAGCTATTGGTTTCATATAATTTCATTACTGCCCTCCTAATTTACTATTCTATAACTAATATACCCTAAATTTAAGATATAGTCTATAGCAAATATGTTTCTTGTAAGTGTATTGAATAAAAAGGTAAAATGTGGTATTATGGATTTAGATAAATAAATTTATTAGAAGGAGGTTAAGCAGTGAAAAAAACATTAACTATCTTATTTTTTATCGCTTTGTTATCGGCTTGCGATAATGGGAATGCATCTAACATAAGTTCTAGTATGCCAGTGTCAGCTAATGAAGAGGAAATTAGCAAACCACAAAACGAAATGCAAGCTGAAAGCAGTCAAGCTAACTCTAGCGAGTTATCTTCTGTTTTATCTAGTAGTATATCTGAAGCTCCGTTATCCTCATCTGAAACAGATATTCAATCTAGCTTTGTAGTTGAAGAAAACCATTGGTGGAATACTAAGCTTCAAAAATTATATCTAACAGATGAACTTTGGCATGAGCAAGCAAGGTTTATTTATAACGATAATGATTTAAAGTTATCTCATTCTTTTTTGCATGTGTTTTCTGTTGGTGGTTATGGAAGTGAAGGGCAGGAGCGTTCAATTGAACTTTTAGAAAATACAATACAAGACAATGACATAGGAGAGCCTATATTAGATGGTGACTTTATGGAGCTTGTGACAATTGAAGATGAAAAATTTAGCATATACTTCTATGAAAATGGAATAGAGTTAATACATTCAGATAGAGGAGAGGGTTATGGCGAAAGAGTTAAGCTATCTCTTCCAGAAAATGATTATAAACAAATTCTCAATAACATTGAGTCAGAAATTCATATGAAGGAACTATGGTATTTAGAATATAATGATGGGGAAAAATGGGGGTATCCACAATGGCTTTCAATGATGCGACCTAGTAGAATTGAAAACCTTACTTGTTATTCGAGAGATATGGAACATGTTAAAGATTATGGAGCTTATGAAGATATGCTATCTCTTCCATATATTTTTAGAGATTTAAGTGATTTTTGGGTCAAGGATATGCAGTTTACCGAGAATAAATCTTTAGAAAATTCTGCGAAGGCTGTGATAAAATTTAATAATGGTTTAGTATATGAGGTATATGAAAATGAAACACAGCTGCTTATTTATGCTAGTGATATAGACTCTGCTCTAGTATATGAAAAAAGAAGCGACATCATACTTTTAGATAAATATGCTCAAGGGCATTTAAATCCTCCAACAGGATAATATAAATAAATTCCGCTTCACTGCGATTATTTATAAGAAAATGAGAAGTGATGGAGTTTCTAAAACAATAATTTGAATGACTTGCAGTCGATTAGAATGTATTAGGTTGACTGCAAGTTTTTGATTTATAGTAAAGAAAAAGCAAAATATTATTTCGTATTCAAATAAATTTTTGTTTCATAGCTATTCTATTTTTAATAAAACTGTGGTAAAATAAGTAGGTGCAGAAAAATACATGTATTTTTATAAGATATTAAAGGTGGTATAGCAAGATGAACGAAGAAAATCAGACCTCAAAAATTTGGAGCAAAAGCTTAATTATAGCGATGATATGTTCTTTATGTATTGGGGTGTCAGGGCAGATATTAAACCCAACGTTTCCACTTTATTTAGTAGATATTGGGATAGACACAAGATATGCTGGCTCGATGGTGACTGCTTTTGCATTAGGATCGTTTCTATTTAGGCCATTCGCAGGCGTGCTTGTTGATACATTAGGCAGAAAGCGAATGGGCTTAATGGGTGCATCAACTGTTCTGCTTGCTTATATTGGCTTTTTTTTAACTGATTCTCTTGGGGTGATGGTTGCGATAAGGGCGATACAGGGTGTCGGCTTTGCGATGGCTTTCACAACTTCAGGAACTATAGCAGCGGATGTTGTGCCTAGAGATAGAGTATCGGAGGGAATTGGCTATTATGCTATGGCTGGAGCTGTTTCTATGACAATAGGACCAGCGCTTGGATTATATTTATATGACTTTGTGCCAATGCAGGCATTATTTTTAATCGGTACTGCGCTTGCGGTGACCTGCGTTATAGCTCTTTCAAGACTAAGCTATAAAGAGCCATTAAAAGAGAGAAAAACTGGCGAGAAAATGAAGATAAAGCTATTTAATAAAACTGCCTTTCTTCCTGCTCTGATCATGTTTATAACTGCATTTTCTCAAGTAGCTTTAACAACATTCCTTGCGCTATACGCTAAGACTTTGGGAATAGAGTCTGTTAGTATATACTTCTTCTTAAACTCTTTTGGTACAGTTGCAGCGAGATTTTTCTCTGGCAGAATATCAAGGCGAATAGGTGAACAGAAAATACTCATCGTCGCTATATCTATAGTTTTAATAGGGCAGCTAATGGTTAGCCAGCTTAACGGACTGCCAATGTTATGCTTTATTGGCGTTATTTATGGTTTTGGATATGGTGTTATATATCCAGTTTCAAACTCTCTTGTTATTAAGCATACAGAGCCTGAAAATCGAGGTTCAGCCAACGCTACATTTACTTGTGCTTTCGATTTAGCTTCTTTAATTGGAGGAATGGCTTGGGGATTTGTTGCGAATGGCTTCGGCGATGGAACTGGAGTATTAGCGACAGGCATAGGATATTCTAACATGTATATCGTTTCAGCTTTGCTTCTTTTATTAACCCTTCCTGTCATATATGTATTTAAGAAGAAATACGGATTTGATGATTAAACATAGTAAGTGACAAAATAACAAACAAACCGAGCCAGTTGAAGGCTCGGTTTTGCTTTTCACTTAAATAATTGAAATGCAGTGGAGATTATTCAAGCTAACTGCAATTATTCATCTTGCTTTTCACTAATATATAGTAATATATCGCCTTGTTAGTACATATATTGCAATAAAGATAATAATTAGGAGGAAAGAGAGATGGATAGCAATAAAATATATGAAGATATTGGCAAAAGAACAGGTGGAGATATATACATAGGAGTTGTAGGTCCAGTTAGAACAGGAAAGTCATCTTTTATAAAAAGGTTTATGGAAACGCTTGTGCTTCCAAACATTGAGAGTAAGTATCGCAAGGAAAGGGCAGTTGACGAGCTTCCTCAATCCTCTGCTGGCAGGACTATAATGACAACTGAGCCTAAATTTGTTCCTGAAGAGGCTATCTCCCTCAATATTGGAGAAAATAGCAACTTACGTGTTAGGATGATAGATTGCGTTGGCTATATTCTGCCAAGCTCTGTTGGATACATTGAAAATGATATGCCAAGAATGGTGATGACCCCTTGGTTTGAACAAGAAATACCTTTTAATATGGCCGCCGAAATTGGAACGCAAAAAGTTATTTCAGAGCATAGCACCATAGGCATTGTTGTTACAACTGATGGTAGCATTTCCGAAATTCCTCGGGAGGAATATGAAGAGGCAGAACAACGAGTTATAGCAGAGCTTAAAGAGCTTGGAAAGCCGTTTGTAGTGCTTTTAAATTGCCGTCAGCCAGAGGATAAGTCAAGCATAGAACTTGCTAAAAAGCTTTCAGAGGACTATCGTGTGCCTGTTATACCAACTAACTGCTTAAATTTAGACGAAGACGAAATTAAAGATATATTAGAGCAGGTATTAAGACAATTTCCATTGAAAGAAGTCGCTATAGAAATTCCAAGGTGGGTTATAGGTTTAAGCGATGACCATTGGCTAAAAACATCTGTACTAACTTCGTTAAAAGATATTTTCTTTAATATGAGCACAGCTGAGCATATTAACTATGCACTTGCCGCTCTTTCTGACTGCCGATTTATAGACAACGCTCGCTTCTTATCTATGAATTACGGAAAAGGTGCTGTTAAAGTTGGTGTAACACTCGAAGATAACTTGTTCTTTAAGATTCTCGGAGAAACGACTGGACTTAACATTCAAAATGAAGCAGACTTGCTTTCAGAACTATCCGAACTAACAAAAGTTAAGACAAAATACAATAGATACAAAAATGCAATTGAAGAAGTCAATGCAACTGGCTATGGTATTGTTATGCCAGAGCTTGACGAAATGCAGTTAGATGAGCCTGAAATAATTAAACAAGGCGGAAGGTATGGCGTTAAACTAAAAGCTTGTGCTCCTTCAATACACCTAATGCGCACAGATATTAGTGCTGAGGTTGCACCTATTGTTGGGAGCGAAAAGCAATCTAGAGAGCTTGTGCACTATCTAATGAAGGAGTTTGAGGAAGCACCTGAGAAGATATGGGAGAGCAATATTTTTGGTAAATCTTTACATGGACTTGTTAATGAGGGGCTACACAGCAAGCTATATAGCCTTCCAAATGATGCACGACTGAAGGTTCAACAAACATTACAGCGTGTCATAAATGAGGGTTGCAATGGATTGATTTGCATTATATTTTAAATTTGAAAGGTGTGACGAATTAAAAATCGTCACACCTTTTGGGTTAATAATTAAAATGATGCAATTAAATTTATGCCTCGTCTAGAATTTCAGGATAAAGCCCCTGTTCTTTAATTGTGTTTAGGCAGTGGTTTATCTGATTTTCAACTTCCTTTTTGTCAATGCCAAGTGATAGGCAAAGCTGAGTTATAATTGCAATATTAATGTTGCAAGGGGTAATCACTAAAGTACCTCTAAACTTATGCATCATAAGAGCATTTTCAACACCTTTTAAAACTATTGCTGAAATTTGAAGCTGTTCGCTACTAACATCTAAGCTATAGTAATCTGTTATTGCTGCCATTAGCTCGTGAGAGTAGCTTTGAGCATATTGTGTTGTTATGCCTTCGATCATTAAGTCATAATAGAAATGCAACCTATTAAGCTCTATCATTCGTTTGCTGACATGTGTAAATCCCCACATAATAGAAGCAATTGGATTATCAAATTGAAGCTTGGTAAATTCTTCTTCTTTCAGATAACCAGTTAAACATTCATCATAAATGATTTTAGCTAAATTCTCTTTCTTTTCAAAGTAGTATGGTATAAGCCCTAAGTTTGTGTTTGAAAGCTCTGAAATTTGTCTAACTGTTGTATCGGTGTATCCATTCTTAAGAAACAGCTCTCTTGCAGCTTCGATAATAGCCAACCTTGGTTTCATAATGATTCCTCCCTCATAATTCTCATCATTTAAAAATTCCTTGATACCTTAAAAATACACCTTTTAAACTGATAAAAAGCTAAGCAAAGTATCTTATATATATCTATATCATAACATAGCATAACAAATTTTGCAACATTAAAAAGAATCTCATCTTTATCATTTATTCGATAAAAAAGCTTAGTTTTAGTTATAAATCCATTTAATATTACTAATAGTAAAATCCACCTTGAGAAAATCAAGGTGGATTTTAGCTCTATTCTCCACAATTCTAATAAAGAATTAGGTTATTTGTGTTTAAGAAAATTAAAGAATAGACTACAAATACCCTCTATTCACCATTGCCTATTTAAGCTATGGCACAGGAACTTCTGCAGGAACTGGACATTCATACTCCCTGCCAGCACGAACAGTATTAAACTCTTGCTTTGCTTCTTCAACTAGCTCTGGCTTTGTTAATAACTCTAATGCAAAATGAGCCATGCCTCTAGCGGCATAAGTCATTCCCTTTTCGCCAATGGAATGTCCAGAACAAGCTGTTACTTGCCAAGAATGCCCTGGCGCACCAATAGCGTAGCAAGCAGTTGTGAACATAACACCAGGCACTATATGCATTACATCTCCAACATCTGTTGAACCATAACCATTTTGATTAACGATAGGTAGCATTCCTGTGTGTAGTTGTGTTCCTTCTTTTGAGCCTGTTAGCATTAAGGCTTTTTGATATTGAGTTGGCATATCATTATTTAACTGTTTAGCAAATTGAATTTCCTCTTCTGTCCATTCGTCTTGCTTAACATTTTCTAAAGCTTTGTGTATCTCTCGTGCAAGAACTTTATTTGCTAGTGTGTTATAGCATCCACCTAATAGCTCAACTTCAAGCTCTGTTTCTGTCATATGAGCTGCGCCTTCCGCAACCTTAACAAGCCTTTTATATGTATCAACAACAGCCTCTCTGCTAAGTGCTCTAACATAATACCACACACTAGCCTTGTCAGGAACGATATTAGGAGCTGTTCCTCCCTCTAGTATTGTATAGTGAATTCTAACATCGGAAGTAACATGCTCTCTTAAGTAGTTTGCGCCAACGCTTGTAAGCTCCATAGCATCAACAGCTGATCTTCCGTTGTGTGGGTCGCCACCAGCATGAGCAGTTCTGCCTTTGAAATGGAATTTCACAGAGTTAAGCCCTGTCATTGTGCCTATGCTAACAGTATTCATAGCACCAGGATGGAATGCAATTGCGCAGTCAAGCTCTTTAAATGCTCCGCCCCTTGCCATAAAACCCTTGCCTGTTAGCACTTCTTCTGCTGGGCAACCATAATATACAATAGTACCTTTAATTCCTTTAGCTTCCATCTCTTCTTTTATAGCAATAACAGCAGAAACTTGCGCGACACCTAATAAATTATGCCCGCAACCTTGACCGTAAGCTTGATTTTCTATAGGAGATTTCTTTGAAGTGCATTCTTGAGCCATACCTGGTAAAGCATCAAACTCCCCTAAAAAGCCAATTACAGGATGGCCGCTACCATAAGAAGCTCTAATAGAAGTTGGAACACCAGCATACCCTAGCTCAACTTTAAAACCAGCCTCCTCTAACACCTTTGCTTGTAATTTTTGAGCTTCAAACTCTCTGTATGGGCCTTCTGGATTATTCCAGTGATCCATTCTTAGCTTATCCATTGTTGGGCGAATTTCTTCAATTTTCTTTAGGGCAATTTCGTACATGGCTTAATCTCCTCTTAATTTATAATTGGGTTACCTCTGAATTTTGTTGCTTATTGAAATAATATATTTCCAGTATAGCAAATAATGCCTTTATGTCAATAAGCTGTATCTTTTTCCATTTTTTAACCAAATTATATAGTATGTTTAGCTTTTATCGCATAAATTTTTTAGCTAAAAAGTCATAGAACAGTTTTAAAACATCAGGTTGTGGTTATAATAAACCTGTCTAATTTGGAGGTGTTTTTTTGAATAGAGTTAAAGGAGTCTTTTGTTTCTTTTTTTCAGCGATTTGTTTTTACTATACTATACATTGGTTTATATATTCTTCTGATCACAGCTTTTATGCAATAATTGAGCAGTTTTCGTATCTTACAAATCAAACTACACTCGTTGTTTCTATATACATGTTTGGGGCATCGCTTTATTTTTTAGGTGCAAGAGCAATTAAAAAATACATTTTTGGCAGCACTATAAAAACTGCGATCATGAGCTATTCGTTTTGCATATCGCTTGGGTATTATATCGGAGTTGCAAGGTTTTACTCTTCAAATTCAGAGTTTCATCTAAACGATCCATTATCTGTAATGTTACATTTAGTCTGCCCTGTTACCCTAGCTTTGTTATATCATCACACACCTTTTGTTGGAAGAATAACAACGAAAACTATAATATTATTAGGCTTATATCCTATGAGCTATCTATTTTATGCTGCTTACTACCCTAGTTTTAGTGGTCAATATGTATATCCGATATTTGATCCAACAATAGTTAGCAATGAGCTTAATATGGTGTTTCTTATATTTTCTGCCTTCATAGGATTATGGGTAATTGGCGCGGTTGTGGGAGCTAGACATAATCATTTGTCAGAGAATTAAATTTACCACTAAACTTGCAGTGTTCTGTTAGGCTTTGCAAGGCTAGTGACTAAAGGTGAATGACTAAGAGGTTTCGCACTAAACTTGCAATGTTCCGTCAGGTAGAGTAAAAGTTTTGCTAAATTTTTTTCAACTTACTTTTCTTTTGGAAAAAAGAAAAGCTAAGCAAAAGAAAACCGCTACGTT